>JANMST010000511.1:0-26287 GCA_031389635.1 Acidimicrobiia bacterium
TGTCGTCGGTCAACAGAGTTTGATCAAATGAGGTGCCCTTGGCAGCTCGTGATGTCTTGGGGATGCCGTCGAGGTATTTGTCTGTGAGCATCCCTTGAGCCAGCGGAGAGAACGCGATGCAGCCCAAACCTTCTTCCTGCAGCACATCCAGCAGTCCGCGCTCGATCCATCGGTTGAACATCGAGTAGGAGGGTTGATGGATGATGAACGGCGTTCGCGATGCTCGAAGGAGGGCGGCGGCTTCCCGAGTCTTCTCGGGGCCATAGGACGAGATCCCGACGTAGAGCGCCTTGCCGGCTTTTACCGCCGACTCGAGCGCTCCCATGGTCTCTTCGAGAGGAGTGGAAGGATCGAACCTGTGAGAGTAGAAAATGTCGACATACTCGAGGCCCATCCGGCTGAGGCTCTGATCGAGGCTGGCGAGAAGGTATTTGCGAGAGCCCCATTCGCCATAAGGCCCGTCCCACATGTCATATCCCGCCTTGGTCGAGATCACCAATTCGTCCCGGTACCGCTTGAGATCGCGAGCCAGCAGCCAGCCGAAGTTCTTCTCGGCAGATCCCGGTGGAGGCCCGTAGTTGTTGGCAAGGTCGAAGTGATTGATGCCGTGGTCGAACGCCTTCAACAACATTCGCCGGGCCCGGTCGCTCAAGCGGTCGCCATCGAAGTTGTGCCACAACCCGAGGGCGACCCGGGGCAAGTCGAGGCCACTCCGCCCGCAGCGGGTGTAGGCCATCTGTTGGTAGCGGTCGGTGCGTGCTTGGTACATGTTCTGCCTGCCCAATTCGAGAGTGCCGTAACTCTAAGGGCTGTCGGCAGTCGCCGGCCGGCGGGTGACCTCAACGGTTGATCCGACGATGCGTTTTCGACCCGCTCTCGCGTGGCCGCCAAGCGATCCATCTACATTGGTTTCGGCCGTCGTATATGGGTCCTTGACCATCTCATGACGGATCGATGGTCCGATTGACCTGGAAGCTGTTGGACCTCGGGCCGCCAGATCGTCAGGGATTAGGGAGCAGACCGAGTTGGTCGCGCATCTGGGCGATGCTTTCGACCCGCCTGGCGAAGTCGGCATCGCGACGGAAACGGACCCCAATCTCCTCATAGCTCATACCGTCATTCCGCAAAGAAAGGACCCGCCGTTCGACCGGCCTCAACCCGTCCCGTGACTTTGCCCGCGGACTTCGGGGAATGTCGGTCCAGCCAATGATCCGTTCGATGTGATCCTCGCCCCGTTTGAAGCGGCGGGCAATCTCGGCCGTGGTCTGGCCGCTGGCCTTCAGCGCCAGCACCCGGCGCTCGATGGGTCGTAATAGCTGCTCCATCGCCATCCGAAGGTAGCAGGGCGTGGTGCGTTCTGCGCAACAGCAGGCGAAGCTGGCCCCGTCCCGCTTCAACTAGCTCAAGGGATTTCCTGGACGCAACACTCACCACCCACCACTTTCTTGGGCGCCTATATACTCGTTGTCGGCCCCTCAATTGGGGGCCGGAGAACGTAGCGAAGTCCCGGTGTGAGTCCGGGCGCTGTCCCGCAGCTGTTATGCCTTCCGGGTGACAGACCAATGGCATTTGCCAACCGGTTCTGATCCGATGGAGAGGCGAGCCAGGCCGCCTGCCTCTCCGGCACACACGAAGCGTCTCGGATGAAGGCGAAAATCGTGCGGTTCTCGAACCGACCGACACCTTCATCCTCCGATAAGGAGGATGTTTTCTTGAGAAGGATTCCCTTTCTCGCGTTAGCCATTGCGGTGGTGATCTCTGCCTGCGGCAACACCCCAGCCCCGACCACCATCACGTCCGTGCCGGCGACGACGGCCATCGTCGCCCAGACAACGACGACCGAAGCAGCGGGGTTTCCCGTCACCATTGAGACGGCGACCGGTCCGGTACTCATCTCCGGTCAACCGACGTCGATCATCTCGCTGTCGCCCACCTCCACCGAGATGCTCTTCGCTATCGGTGCCGGTGATCAGGTGGTGGCGGTCGACGAGTTCTCCGACTTTCCGGCGGAGGCCCCGACCACGGATCTCTCCGGCTTTACCCCCAACGTCGAAGCGATCGCCTCATATGCACCCGACCTGGTGATCGTTTCGTTTGATCCGGAAGGTCTGGTGGCATCGCTCGCTTCTCTCGACATCCCGGTTATCCAGCACGGTGGCGCCGTGACGATCGCCGACACCTACACGCAGATCGAACAGCTGGGAGCGGCTACCGGGCATGTGGCCGAAGCTGCCGGTCTGGTGGCGGAGATGCAGACCTCGATCAATGAGCTGGTTGCCACTCTGCCAACCTCGGCTCAGGGCCTCGCCTATTACCACGAGCTCGATGACACCCTCTTCTCGGTGACGTCGACCACATTCATCGGACAGCTTTATTCGCTCCTCGGCCTCGTCAACATCGCCGACGGCTCCGATCCCGACGGTTTCGGCTATCCCCAGCTGTCGGCCGAAGTCATCATCGATGCCGACCCCGATTTCATCTTCCTGGCTGACACAGTTTGCTGCGGTCAGAACCAGTCGACGGTGGCGGCCCGGCCGGGATGGGAGACCCTTCAAGCCGTGGTTGGCGGTCGGGTGATCGAGTTGGATGACGCCGTTGCATCTCGTTGGGGGCCACGGATCGTCGACCTGCTTGAGATTGTTGCGGGTGCTGTAGCCGGGGTGCCGGTGGGGTGACCGACACCCTGGCCACAAGTGAGCCGCCCACAACGCAACCTCCCCCGGTCGAGCAGGCGGCAAGCGTGGAGATCTCGACCCGGCTTCGCCCGCCCCTCCTGATCCTGGCGTTGGCGCTGCTGTTGGCCGCGGTGCTCCTCGGGATTCTGTTGGGACCGGTCTCGATCCCGCCGGGTCGGGCGATCATCGAGATCATCGGTCGGCTGCCCGGGATCGATCTCGACTCGGGATTGACGGTTCGCGAGACCGACATCTTGTGGCAGATCAGGTTTCCTCGCGTGGTCCTGGGAGCGTTGGTGGGTGCCACCCTGGCGCTGGCCGGCGCGGCTTACCAAGGCGTCTTTCGGAATGCCCTGGCCGATCCGTTCCTGCTCGGCGTGGCGGCCGGGGCCGGGCTCGGTGCCACCATTGCTTTCTCGCAAGACGGAAGCGGCGGTCCGCTCCTCCCGATCGCCGCCTTCATCGGAGCGGTGCTGGCGGTTGGTGCCACCTACACGCTCGGGCGCAGCGTCGGCGGGCGATCGACGGTCACTCTGGTTGTCGCCGGTGTGGCGGTCACGTCGTTCTTCACAGCGGTGCAGACTTACCTGCAGCATCGCTCGGAGATCGACCTTCGAAGCCTCTACTCGTGGCTGCTCGGTCGACTTTCAACGACCGGTTGGTCGGAGGTGAGGACCGCCGCTCCTTATGCGATCGCGGCGGCGGTGGTGATCCTGCTTCATCGGCGCCTCCTCGATGTGATGGCCCTGGACGATCAGGAGACCGCCTCCCTTGGCGTCAACCCGTCGAAGGTCAGGTTGTGGGTGGTGCTGGCCGCGACCCTCGGCACCGCCGCCGCTGTAGCGGTGTCGGGGCTGATCGCCTTCGTCGGCATCATCGTCCCTCACACCGTGCGGTTGCTCTTCGGACTTTCCTACCGGCGGGTCCTGCCCCTGTCGTGCCTCCTCGGGGGCGCCTTCCTTGTCGCGGCCGACGTGGCCGCCCGCACCGTGGTAGCTCCGGCGGAGCTTCCGATCGGAGTGGTGACCGCCTTCGTCGGAGCACCGTTCTTTCTTCTCGTTCTCCGTCTGAATCGGAAGTCGACGTGAGCGACATCGTGCTGGCGGGAGTCGGGCTGACTCTGGGCGGCAACCGCATTCTCGAGTCAATCGACCTCGCCGTTGAGCCTGGGGAGTGGCTGGGCCTGATCGGTCCCAACGGAGCAGGAAAGACGTCGCTACTCAATGGGATCGCAGGTGCTCTGCCGGTTGAAGGCGAGGTTCGGGTCGGAGGGCGCCTGGTTACCTTGCTCAAGGACCGCGAGCGCGCCCGCACTTTTGCCGTGGTGCCGCAAGCACCGGTGACCCCGCCAGGGATCCTTGCCATCGATTACGTGATGCTGGGCCGGACCCCTCACCTCGGCTACTTCCAGCGTGAGGGCGCCAACGACGTGAAGGTCGTAGAGGCGGCGATGAGCCACCTCGAGGTCGGATCACTGGCAGGTCGCAGATTGGAGTCGTTGTCGGGAGGCGAGCTGCAACGGGTGGTCCTCGCCCGGGCCCTAGCCCAGGAGGCCCCGATTCTTCTCCTCGACGAACCGACCTCCGCCCTTGACGTCGGTCATCGAGTAGGCGCCCTCGAGCGTGTCGAGCTCCTACGGAGGGCTCGCAACCTGACCGTGATAACGGTTCTGCACGATCTGACTCTGGCCGCCCAGTTCTGTGACCGCCTCGCCTTGATGGCCGGCGGCCGGGTGGTAGCTGTCGGCGAGGCCGGTGCCGTCCTGACCGAAGACGCCATGCGCCTCTACTACGGCGCCGATGTAGTCGTGATGGACGGACCCGGAGGATCGGTGGTGGTCGTGCCGATGCGAAGCACTCAAAGTCGCTTGACCCAAGTCAATTGACTCGCGTCAGGACTCAGGGGTCGATCACCTGGCCGGCATCAAGCACTGCCCAGGCCCTGACCGGAAAGGTCCCCATGCCCTTGACCTTGGGGGGCACCGCAAAGAAGTGGAACGATGCGCCCACCAGCGGTTCGAGTCCGGTGAGATGCTCGACGATCGGGATGCCGGCCGCCAGCAACGTTGTGTGGACCGGCCGGCTGCCGCCAGATGTGCTGTCGATGTTCACTGAGTCGATTCCGACCAGGGCGACGCTCTCATCGACCAGGCGTTCTGCCAGGCCTGCCGTTAGATAGGGATGAGCCGGGTCACCGTAATGCTCGGTACTCCAATGGCGGTCCCACCCAGTCGAGAACAACACTGCCCGACCGGCGACGTCGTGCCCGTCGAGGATGTCCGGAGTGATAGCTCCCTCACCGGCGAGGCAAACACCATTGAGATCGGCGATGCGCTCGAGGGGAAGCTCCGACAGGTCGAATCCGTCCTGGAACCGGTGGGCAGGGGTGTCGAGGTAGGTCCCGGTGTTGGCGACCATCCGGATCTCACCGATCTGGAATTCTGTCCCCGCCTCGTATCGCTCCCGCGAGGCCTCGCGCGTCAGAAAGTCGGAGATGGCTGGACCGGGCAGACCCGGATAGGTCGTCATTCCATGCTCGATCGAATGGGAGAGATCGACGAGAGGCATGTTTGCCACGTTAGGCAAGAGTTAGCCGGCGTTCTGCTTCAGGTTCCCGCAAGATTGCTCAACCCAAATCACAAAGCTGAAAACGGCCGCTCTGGAGGGTGGGGCTGACTAGTCCCATTGGCACTTGCCGCGTTGGCCCTTGTGTGGCAGCTTGACGCAACGTCGTCAAAGCGACGTCAATCTGGAGGGCCACATGAAGTTGAGAAACAGATGGTTCGTTGCGGCCCTGGCGCTCGGATTGTTGCTCGCGGCGTCGCTGCCATTGGCTTCCCAAATGGTTCCTGGCCAACTGGCTCCAGGCGGAACCTTCATCGATGACGACGGACTGCTCCATGAGCCGGATATCGAAGCGATATTCGCCGCCGGGATTACCCAGGGTTGTAGCGCCACTCAGTTCTGTCCGTCGCAGGCGGTGACCCGGGGTCAGATGGCGGCCTTTCTCAACCGCGGTCTGGGACTGCCACCGGCGATGTCGTCACCCTTCACCGACAGTGCCGGGCAGTTTCAGGATGACATCAACCGTCTGGCCGAGTCGGGCATCACCACCGGGTGCGGCGGTGCCCTTTTCTGTCCCAACGACGCAGTCTTACGGGGGCAGATGGCAGCCTTTCTCAACCGGGCCCTAGACCTGCCCCCGGCGACATCCTCACCGTTCTCCGACAGCGGCGGCCAATTTCTGGATGACATAAACCGTCTGGCCGCCTCCGGCATCACCACCGGGTGTGGCGGCGGCCGGTTCTGTCCGAACGATCCGGTCACAAGGGCGCAGATGGCGACCTTCCTGACTCGGGGTCTCGGTGTCACCCCAATCTTCCCGCCTCCACGACCGCAACCGCTCCCTGGCAATCCCGATGGCAACGCCCCGATCCCGGCCGGGGCCGGGGCGGAAGACACCACCAATCCCACCACCGTCATCGGGACCGGCACGCCCGCCGGTTGCACCTCGCAAGCCATCGTCGACGCAGTGGCGGCCGGAGGCGTCATCACTTTCAACTGCGGTTCTTCTCCAGTGACCATCGTGATGACGCAGACGGCTCGCGTGTTCAATAACACCGGGCCCGAGATCGTCATCGACGGTGGCGGACTTGTGACTCTTAGCGGCGGCGGGATCCGCCGGATCCTCTACATGAATACCTGTGACCCCGCCCAGGAGTGGACCACTTCGCACTGCAACAACCAGGACCACCCTCAGTTGACCGTTCAGAACCTGACACTCATCGACGGGAACTCGACCGGCGAGGACTACGACGGGGGTGGGGGAGGGGCGATCTTCGTCAGAGGCGGGCGCTTCAAGATCGTCAACTCCACGTTCTTGAACAATCGCTGTGACGAGTTCGGGCCTGACGTCGGGGAGCAGCGGTGCGGGTGCTCAGCCAGTACAACGGCCTGCCGGTCTATGTCGTCAACAGCACCTTCAACGGGAACATATGCTCGAACGGTGGTGGTACCAGCAGCATCGGAGTGTCCTGGACGATGATCAACAGCCTGTTCACCAACAACGAGGCGATCGGCATCGGCGCCAACCCGGCCCAAAGCGGGACCCCGGGCGGAGGCAATGGTGGCGCCATCTATCTCGACGGCAACGAGATGACGCTCACCGTTTTCGAGACCCGCATTGAGAACAACCACGCTCGCGAAGGCGGCGGAGCGATCTTCTTCGTGAGCAACAACCGCACCGGGCATCTAGTGATCGCCGATTCGGTGCTCACCAGCAACCCCAGCGACGGCTTCGAGACACAGGGCTTTCCCGGGATCTTCGTCCTCGCCGACGGCCCCCCTCAGGTGACCAACTCGACCATCGAGTGAGGAAACCCGAAACCTAAGGTTATAAGCCGCGGAAAGCGCGGCTTATAACCTTAGGTTTCCGTCTGGATGGGGGTATCGCGGCGGTCGGCGCGGATCGACGCCCAGACCGCGACCGTCAGGGTGACAACGATCACGATCAGGCTCGCATAGGTCGGGAAGTGATACCACTCGGTGATCAGCATCTTGATGCCGACGAAAGCCAGGATCACCGCCAGGCCGACGTTCAGGTAACGGAATCGTCCCGCCATGCCGGCCAGGCAGAAGTAGAGAGCCCTCAACCCGAGAATGGCAAAGGCGTTCGACGTGAAGACGATGAAGGGCTCGCGGCTCACTGCGAGGATCGCCGGCACCGAGTCCACTGCAAAGACCACGTCGGTGCTTTCGATGAGGATCAGGACTGCGAACAGCGGCGTGGCCAGGCGCTTGCCTGACTTCGAGGTGAAGAACTTCTGACCGTCGTACTCGGTGGTCATTGGTATCACCTTGCGGACCATTCTGAGCACCGGATTGTGCTCTGGGTGGACCTCCGCTTCCTCGTGGCGGGCAATCCGAACTGCAGTGAACAGCAGGAACGCTCCGAAGATGTAGAGAACCCATTCGAAGCGCTGAAGCAACGCCACCCCGGCGAATATGAACGTCGCCCTGAGGATCAGCGCCCCGAAGATGCCCCAGAACAGCACGCGGAACTGGTACATCGCCGGCACTGCGAAGTAGCTAAGGATGACGGCCCACACGAACACGTTGTCGATCGAAAGGCTCTCCTCGATCAAGTAGCCGGTCAGGTATTCGCCGGCTGCCTGTCCACCCCAAGCCCAGGCGACAATCGCCGAGAACGACAGCCCGATGGCAATCCACACTGCTGACTCAGTGGCGGCTTCCCGGAAGCTGATCACGTGCGGTCTGCGGTGGACGATCAGGAGATCGAAAAACAGCATCGCGACTATTGCCGCGATGACGGCGATCCATGCCCAGTTGGGCACCTCTATCGAGACGAACCTGGTCGTCGTCTCAGCCGCAATTGGAACTGACATCAATCCCGGCATCGTTAAAACAGGCCTCCATCGGGTGCTTGATCCGAAGAACCGTAGCTCCTCTCCCGGACCAGTTTTCCGCGCATCAAGCGCGGCGTGGCGGCCGCGCTTGATGCGCGGAAACGGCAGAATAGGAGCATGACGATGCCAGCGATTTATCTGGGACATGGCGCCCCTCCGCTCCTCGACGATCAGAAGTGGATGGCTGAGCTCGCGACCTGGGCAGGCGAGCTGCCCCGGCCGACCAGCATCCTGATCGTCTCAGCTCACTGGGAATCGGCCCCGTTGGGGATCGGCTCCACCCAGTCGGCGGCGCCGTTGATCTACGACTTCGGGGGATTCGATCCGAAGTATTACCGGCTCCAATATCCATCGCCGGGGGCGCCCGACCTCGCCGAGAAGGTGGCGGCCCTCATGCCCGATCGCGAGCAAGTGGCCTTCACCAACCGTGGCCTCGATCACGGGGCCTACGTCCCGTTGATGGCGATGTACCCCAAGGCCGATGTTCCGGTCCTCCAGATCTCGCTGCCGACTCTGGATCCTGACCAGTTGATCGACCTCGGGCGGCGACTGCGTCCCCTCCGCGACGAAGGAGTGCTGATCATCGGGTCGGGGTTTCTGACACACGGCCTTCCGTTCCTCCGCGACTTCCGGGTCGACGCCCCCCCGCCGGGTTGGTCGGCCGAGTTCGACGCCTGGGCGGCGGAGGCCTTGGCCAAAGGTGACATCGACGGGCTCGCCAACTTCTGGCATACCGCCCCCGGCATGCCTTATGCCCACCCGACGGTCGAACACTTCGCCCCACTCTTCGTGACTCTCGGGGCCGCCACGAATCCAGAGGCGGCCGCCCTCCAGACCATCACCGGCTTCTTCTTGGGCCTCTCGAAGCGATCGATCCAGGTGGCCTAGCGACTCAGGGGGTCTTCAAAGCCACAGTGACAAATCGGAGGATTGTGCCGCCCACGTTCTCGAGGTCATGGATCAGAACGTTGTCGGACGAGTGTTCGAGATACCTGGTCTCGCCGAGGGTGTAGTCACGAACCACGAAGGTGCCGTCGACGAACCGCTGGAGACCGCGGCCCGCGTCGACCACTGTCCAGAAGTAGGTCTGGTCGTGGACGTGGAAAGCACCGCGTTGCCCTGGTTCAAGACGAACTTCCCATACCTGGATGGCGTCGTTCTCAAACAAGACCGTGGTCCCCAACTCCCGGTTCTCGCCGGCAACGACCAACTCGTCAGCGAAGTCGTCGGTCGGGAACGTTCCGCGCTCTTCCATCGTCATTGCCTTTCACTGGCTGTCGGGAAACAACTGTCGCCGGGCCGATCGAGCCCGAAGAGGATGAAGGGGTCGCCGCCGCCGAACGTGCCCTCGACTTGAGCCATGGTTCCGAGGCGGCGAGCACGCTTTGTCAGACGACTTCCCCGGTCCAAGGCGCCCGGCTCCCAAGCTCGAAGCGCTCTGGGGATGTCGCCCTCGGCGAGGCGGAGTTCTTCCGACAGGCTCCAGGCATCGGCGGCGGCCTTGGCGGTCCCGGCGGCGGCATGGGGGCGAGCGGCAAACGCCGCATCCCCGATCAGACACAAGCTTCCAAACACCATGCGGGGAACTTCGACGTCGACCACTGTCTGGATGAACGGATGCTCGGTCATCAGGACCATCCGGGCGAGATCGTCGGGCAGGACCGCCCTGGCTTCGCGCTTCAGATCGTCGACATGTCGGCTCTGCAATCTTCCCGGCCCTACCGACATACTGCGGCGTACTCCACCGACGTCGGTCAACACGTCGTCGAGGAGGGCTCCTTCTTCCAGGTTGCGGTACCAGACGTAGTTGAGGATCCGCTCCAAGCTCGTGCCGCGGTGGCTCGGTATCGGGTAGGCAAGAATGTGGGACAGAGGCGGAGTTGAATACGTGATCGCCTCGTACAGGCGGTCGAAGACCGTTCGGTCCAGGTCGGACTCCCGGACCACCCCCCGCCACCCCAAGTATCCCGCGTAGCTAACAGCCACATCCGGGAGCAGACGTCGACGGGAAGTAGACGTAATCCCATCGGCACAGACCACCAGGTCGGCCGTCATCGAGAATCCGTCGACGGTTACGACCCGGACCCGTTCACCGGTCTCTTCGATACCGGACACTTCGTTCCCCAATCGGTACCGCTCTGGCGACAGGTTGTCGAGGAGATTGGCGTAAAGAGTGGTCCAACCGGTAAAGCGGTAACGACAGGGCTCCTCATGGGACACGGTTCCGGTTCGATCGACGAAGCGAAACCAGCGTGCCCCCTCGCTGATCGCCTCCAGGGTCATGCCGGCTGTCTGCACCAGGTAGCGGGCGGTCGCCTCGTGGAGGACGATGCCTGCTCCCCGGCCTTCGAGAGCGGTCGTCGATCTCTCCAGCACGGTCACTTCGAACCCGGCATCCTGGAGCAACAGCGCGACGGTGAGACCTCCGATTGAGCCACCAACGACTATCGCCGAGAGGTCGTCCGAAATCGACGGGCGACGATCGTCTGAGCTGACAGGGTTCAAGAGATCTCGCACTTCAGATCGGCTCTTCAAATGTGGCACTTCAGGCAAGAAATACGTACCCGCCGGAACGAAAGCCCCGGGATCAGTTGACACGGGCCGCTCACGACTTGTATACGTACATTCTACATGGTGCAGCATTCGCTGGGATCCACGTCGTGGGCGGGGCAGTCCGATGACGTCGGCTGAAGAAGCGCTGGACGAGCTTCGCAGAAGGATTCTGTCGGGGTCGATGGCGGCCGGTACCAAGCTTCATCAGGAGCAACTCGCATCCTCGTTGGGCATGAGTCGTATACCGATCCGCGACGCGATACGCACTCTCGTCGCCGAGGGTTTGGTCCTGCAACCCCCCAGACGAACCGCGGTGGTGGCACCGATCTCGGCCGACGACCTCACCGAGTTGTACGAGATCCGCATCGCCATTGAGCCTGAGGCCTCGGCCCTGGCCGTTCCGAATGTCCGACCTGTCGACCTGATGTCGATGCGAGCCTTGCTCCAGGTGATGGACACAACAGAGGAGCATGCGGTGTGGCTCGACACCAATGACGAATTTCACGGGGCGCTTTATCGGCGGTCGGGCCGCCCCCGCATGGTGGCCCTGCTCGATCAGGCCCGGGCCCAGACCCGTCGCTACACGGCGGTGCGACTGGACAGCGGGCAGCCAGGTCTCCATGCCGAACATCAGCTGATTCTCGCCGCGGTGGAGAGACGCGACCCGGCGGCGGTCAGGGCGCTGGTCCAGGCCCACCTGATCAGTGCTTACTCGATCCTGCGCCATCCGATCGAGTCGCTCGATCAGTTGGCCAGCCTGAGCTCGGATTTCTACCCCAATCGCGTTGAAGGAGGTTCCACAGCCACGGTTTGAGAGGGAGGCGGTAGGGCAGCAGGCCCCCCGCCAGACGGATGGCGCGGCAAAAGCCGCGTTCTGAAGCAAGGAGCCGCAAGGCTTCGCCGACCTATAGGAGGAGGTTCTGCCTATGACGGTGGCAGAGAGGTCAAGTTTCGGAGGCTATTACGACATCCGGGAGGACTTGAAGCTCAACACGATGGACATCGTGGTGGGCGTCCTCCTCGGCGTCATCGAAGCCGCAATTGAGATCGTGGGAGCACTGGGGTTCCTGGAGAGAACCGTGTGGGCGGTCGGCCCGGCCGGATTCGCCATCTACGCGTTCTACAACGGCACCACCTGGATCCTCTTCTTTGCAGGTGCCTATCTGCGTAAGAGGTCCTCGGTGATCATCCTTGGCGCTTTCGTGACTCACCTGGTTCGCTGGTTCTTCGGTGATCCCGACGGACCCGTGTTGCTGTTCTACGGCCTGTTCCCGGCCATTTTCGGAATGGTCGTGTTCTCGCTGATGCAATGGCATGGAGGCAGGCTCCTGTTTGCCATCTCCCTGGCGGTGACAGCAGCCATGAACCAGATCGCCACGTTCGTCGGTCAAGGCGGATTCCAACTGGCAGAAGGTGCCGGCTGGGGAATGTTCTCCGTGATCGTCGGCTTCCTCGGAGGCCTGATCTGGGGACCGATCTCCTGGTATCTGGGAAGAGCTCTCGAGAAGGCCGGTGTGCCTACGGTCGATCAGCCACCCTCGTGGGGGATGGCCAAGTCGGCTCACGCCTGATCGAAACAGCCTGAGTGGTTGAGCGCCGGGTCTCTACCGGCGCTCAATCCATCCATTTTGGGCCATTCACCCAGGGAGCAGCATTGACACGACCGCCGGCCCTCGTCGTCGAGGATTACTCGTTCTGGTTCAAAATCCCCATGGATGGGGAGGCCGAAGCGGCCCTCGAAAACGTTTCGTTCGAGATCGCCCAGGGCGAGTTCGTTCTGGTCCTCGGACGCAGCGGATCGGGCAAGAGCACGCTGGCATTGAATCTGGTCGGGATCTATCCGGACTATTTCGGAGGCCACAACCAGGGAAAGATCATGATCGCTCACCCTGAGCGAGGTCTGATCAATCGCCGGGAGCTCGAGCCAGGGGAGCGGTTCCAACTCGTCAACATGCTGTTCCAGAACCCTCAGGACCAGATCGTCACGCTCAGCGTCGAAGAGGAAGTGGCTTTCGCCCTCGAGAACTACCTGATGGCCCCCGCCGAGATCCATCCTCGGATCGACCGGGCCTTGGACCTGGTGGGGTTGAAGGGCTTTCGGGAGAGATCAACGGTCAAGCTTTCCGGAGGTGAGAAGCAGCGTGTGGCCCTGGCGGCGATGCTCGCGATGGAACCCAAAGTTCTGATACTCGACGAGCCCACTTCCAACCTCGACCCGGTCGGCACGTCAGAAGTCCTCGACGCAGTCGATCGCATTCGCGAGCACGTCGATCTGACTCTCATCGTGATCGAGCATGAGGTGGACGCGGTCTTTGACCGTGTGGATCGAGTGCTTCTTGTCGATGGCAAAACCGTCCACGGTCCCAGCGACCCCCGGGAGTTTCTCGATCAACACGGGCTCGAGGTGCGGGACCACCTCGGACTCTGGATTCCCCAGGCCGTAGAGGTCGCGCTCGAGCTCAGGCGCTCAGGGGTGCCGATACCTCGCATACCGCTCAACGGTGACGAACTCGTCGATTCTCTGAGTGAATACCGATCGCCCAAGGCCGAGGGCAGATCGGAAGCCGATACCATTCGAACCGCACCGAGTAGTCCTCCGGACCGGCCGGCCGTCATCGATGTGCAGAACGTCTCGTTCTCCTATGAGAAAGACCAGGTCCTCAAGGGCGTCCACCTTCAGGCCTATTCCAACGAATTGCTGGCCATCGTCGGGCAGAACGGCTCCGGCAAGTCGACCCTGGCCCAGTTGTTCAACGGCATCCTTCGTCCCAATGAGGGGACGGTGTTGGTGGAGGGCAAGTCGACCACCGACTACGACTTCGCCCACCTCGTCAAGCGGGTTGCGTATATCTTCCAGGTTCCCGAGAAACAGTTCATCCGCAACACCGTCTATGACGAGATCGCCCATGGAGTACGAGCCCTGGGCCTCACGGAGGCGGAGGCGAAGCCCCGGGTCGAGTCCTTTCTGGAAGGCCTGGGTCTGCTCGACCACAAGGACAAAAGCCCTTACATTTTGAGCCATGGGCAGAAGCGGCGGTTATCGGTGGCCTGCATGGTGGTGGCCGAGCCCGATGTCGTGATCCTCGACGAGCCGACTTTCGGTCAGGACTATCACCAGGCGCAGCGCCTCATGCAACTCCTCCGCCAGCTTGCCGACAAGGGAGCGGCGGTGGTGTTCATCACCCACGACATGAGGCTGGTGGCCGAGTACGCCGACCGCTGTGCCGTCCTCGCAGAAGGCAGGATCGTCTATGAAGGCACACCACCCGAGCTGTTCGATGCGCCCGAGGTGCTCGCCCATGCGAAGTTGAAGGCTCCCCCGATACATGCATTCTCCCGTCGATTGGTCGGTCGGTCCCTGCTCGACACCGGTGAACTAACCCGAGAACTCAAGGAGATCAGTGATGCCAAACCTCGAACTGGCGTATAGAGCGGCCGAATCTCCGTTCCACCGGATGACCCCGTCATCCAAGCTCCTCTACGTGATCGGTGTGTCGTTTGTTGCGATCTTCAACACCAACCTCTATGTCGCCCTCGCCCTTTTCTTGTTCTGCTTCTCGATTGCGGCATTTTTCACCGCCGTTCCATTGAAGACCTACTGGACTCTGGGAAAGGTGATCCTGCCGTTCATCATCATCCTGATGATCGTCTTCCCGTTCTTCTACGGAGGACAGGCAACCGTGGGGTCGGATGAGATCGCAATCCGGACTCCCTTCAAGGATCTGTCCTGGGCAGCGCTCGGATTCGGCGGCCTGCTGGCCTTGAGGTTCCTGGCGCTCGGAGTGTCCGGACTGACGTTTGCCTTCACCACTCATCCCAGCGATCTGGTGCAGAACCTCTCCAAACGAGGATGGGACTACCGGATCGTGCACGCCCCGGTTCTGGGGCTGGTGCTGTTCCCGGCGTTTCTGGAAATGGGCCGGGAGATCTCTATAACGCAGCGCATCCGTGATCTCGGTCAGGACACCAATCCCATCAAGCGGAAGTGGGTGAGATTGAAGCACCTTGCCTTCGCCATGCTCGTACTCGGCCTCCGCAACGGGCAGACGCAAGCCATGGCCCTTGATATCCGCGGCTATGGCGCTCACAAGACCAGGACGTTCATGCGACCTGCTCCCCGTAGCCGGGGAGGAACCATCTTCGGCTGGACGTTCTTCATCCTTTCGATCGTCTACCTGATCTACCAATGGAGTCCCGAGACCATGCAATGGAACATGGACTTCTCGTAGGCCCTCATCGATGTTGAAGAAGGTCTGTTTGATGTCGAAGGGGTTCACTCCATGATCAGTCGTGGTCTGCTCATCGGCGGCAAAGAGGTCGATGCCGCCGACGGGGCCATTCTCGAAGTGATCAACCCGGCCAACGGAGAGATCGTGGCCCACGTCGGCTCCGCCGGCGAAGCCGACATCGATGCCGCCGCCACGGTTGCCCGGGAGGCATTCGAATCCGGCGTTTGGTCGGAGATGCCGATCTGGGATCGGGCCAAGATCCTCAACCGGTTCTCGGATGCCATCGATGCCCACATCGAAGAGCTCTTCCGGCTCGAGACACTGAACAACGGGCGGCCGATCGCCGAGACTCGAGCCCAGGTGGCCCGATTGTCCGGCTGGTTCCGTTACAACGCCGCCCTCCTGCTCGCCGACCGGACGGACACGATCCCGACGCCGGGCGGCTACCACGTCTACACGAGCCGATTTCCCATAGGAGTGGCCGGCATCCTCAGCTCCTTCAACCACCCTTTGATGATCGGTTCGAAGAGCCTTGCCCCTGCGCTGGCCACGGGCAACAGCATTCTCCTCAAGCCTTCCGAGCTGACCCCGCTCACGAGCCTGATCCTGGGCGATCTCGCCCTCGAGTCCGGAATCCCCGCCGGGGTGCTGAACGTCGTTCCTGGCTTAGGCCCCGTCGCGGGAAAGCGCATCGCCGAGCATCCTGACGTTGGCAAGGTGACGTTCACCGGCGGCACCGCCGCCGGCCGTCAGGTGGCGGTAGCGGCCGCGGCCCGCTTCGCCAAGGTCACGGTCGAACTCGGTGGAAAGACACCGGTCATCGTCTTCGATGACATCGAACTCGATGCCGCCGTCAAGGGGGCGGCGTTCGGCGCCTTCATCGCCGCCGGGCAGACCTGCATCTGCGGCAGCCGGATCCTGGTCCAGAGCACCGTCTACGAGCGGTTTGTCGAGGGCCTGTCCGAGGTAGCGGCAGCTATCCGCATCGGAGATCCATCCGATCCAGCCACCCAGCTCGGGCCCGTGATCTCCGAGCGAGCTCGCCAGCGAGTCCTCTCATACATCGCCATCGCTCGAGACGAAGGTGCCGCCGTCGCCTCCGGCGGTGGTGTGCCTGCCGACAAGTCACTGGCCCGCGGGTTCTACGTCGAGCCCACCGTTCTTCGAGATGTTCGCAACGACATGCGTTGTGCCCGTGAGGAGATCTTTGGTCCCGTGACCGTCGTCATTCCATTCGAAGACGAGGAGAATGCGATCTCCCTCGCCAATGACTCGCCATTCGGGCTCGGTTCGGCGATCTGGACCGGCGACGTCGGCCGGGCCCATCGTGTGGCCGGGCGTCTCACCCACGGCATCGTCTGGATCAACGATCATCATCGCCTGGATCCTGCGGTGCCATGGGGCGGGGTCCGGGAAAGTGGACTCGGGCGCGAGGGCGGATGGGAGTCGTTCCACGAGTTCACTCATATCCGCTCGGTCACCGTGAGAACCGATCCCCGCCCGATCGACTGGTACGGCGGAGACACCGCCCGGCTCAACTAAACAGAAGCCGCATGAAAGCTCTCGTCCTGGAAGCAGCCGGTTCGGCCAACGTGCGGGATGTCCCCCGCCCCGACCCTGACAGGCGCGCTGTGGTGCGGGTGGAGCGGGTCGGAGTGTGCGGCACCGACGCCAGCATCTTCAAAGGCAAAATCAAGGTCGCCTATCCCCGGATCATGGGTCACGAAATGGTGGGAGTAATCGAGACCCCGGGGCCGATGGGCCTGTTCCCGGCCGGCACCAGGGTCGTGGCCGATCCCGGGGCTGCCTGCGGGTATTGCCATCTCTGCCGGGCCGATCGCGCCAACCTCTGTCTCAATGGTGGTTTGCTCGGCCGGGATCTCGATGGGGTATTCGCCGAGTACCTGGCAGTTCCCGAGACCTTCCTGCATCCGCTGCCGGAGTCGGTGGCACCCGACGATGCTCCGGTGCTCCAGGTCCTCGGAACCTGTGTCCATGCCCAGGCCCAATTCTCGGTTTTCCCCGGCGACACCGCGGTAGTTATCGGGCTCGGGGTGACCGGCTTTCTCCATCTGCAACTTCTCAAGGCAAGAGGCATTACATCGATCGTGGCGGTAACCCGGTCGGAGTGGAAGCAGGAAATGGCACTCGGCTGGGGTGCCGCCGCGGCCGTCGGCCCCGACTCCGCCAAGGCGGCTATCGCCGAAACCAGCCAGGGGAGAGGGGCGGCAGTGGTGGTCGAGTGCGCCGGCTACGAGTCGACGCTCAGCCAGGCCATCGACCTGGTGGGCCATGGTGGAACTGTTTCCGCCTTCGGAACCGTCACTCATCGGGACTCCGGGCTCCCGTACTACCAGCTCTATCACAAGGAGCTCACCATCCTCAATCCCCGCGCAGCCTTGCCGCGGGATTATTCCCGGGCCGTGCAACTCGTCGCCGAGGGATCGGTCGAGCTGGCCCCGCTGGTCACCCATCGTTTGCCGATCGAGGACGCCCCGGGTGCTCTCGGCGACCTGATCAACGATCCGACCGCACTCAAGATCCTGTTCGAAGTGAGTTGAGCCCCTTCGATCTGGCCGTCCGCGGCGGGACGCTGGTCACCCCGACCGGTAGATTCCGCGCCAATATCTACGTGAACGATGGTTGTGTGGCGCTAGTCGACCAAGACGTCCACCGCGCCACCAAAACCGTTGACGCCGGTGGCCTGCTGGTGATGCCGGGAATGGTCGACACCCATGTTCATCTGATGGATCCGGGAGATGCGAGCCGCGAGGACTTTCCAGCCGGAACTGCCGCGGCCGCGGCCAATGGAGTTACGACGATTGTCGAACACACCCACGGGCATCCGGTGCGGACGGTGCCCGATCTCCATGAGAAGCTCGCTCATCTCAAATCGCGCTCACGGGTCGACTTCGGATTGGCGGCACATGTCTGGATGGAACACATTGGCGACTTGTCGGGACTGTGGGCGGCGGGAGTCGCGTTCTTCAAGATGTTCACCTGCACCACCCACGGAGTCCCCGCCGTTGAGGGGAAGGCGATGACGGAAGTGCTGACGGAGCTAGCGCGGTTCGAGGGCAACTGCTTGGTTCATTGCGAGGACGAATCACTCACGGCTGAGGCGGAACGGAGACTGCGAGAACAGGGCCGGACCGATCCCGGGCTCTTGATCGAGTGGCGCAACCGGTCGGCCGAGGAGGTGGCGGTGCAGTCAGTTGTGATCCTTTGCCGCCACGCCGGAGCGCGGGCGACGATCGCCCACGTCAGCACGCCCGAGGTGGCGGCCCTGGTGGCCTCGGCACGTGAGTCGGGAGCTGATCTGGTTGCGGAGGCCTGCCCCCAGTATCTCTACCTCCGGGAAAACGAAGTCTTGACCGAAGGAGCGTTGCGAAAGTTCACCCCGCCCGCCCGGATTCGGGACGATCACGAGGAAGGGACCATGTGGGATCTCCTCCGGAATCAGGGTTTCAACCACATCTCGACCGATCATGCCCCATCGAACCTCGCGCAGAAGTCTGGCGGCAGCTTTTGGGATGTCCACTTCGGCCTCCCCGGCCTCGACACCACTCTGCGCCTCCTGCTCGACGCAGCCGCCACCGGGAGGCTGCGCTACGAGGACGTAGTCGCTCTCTACTCGGAGGCACCGGCTCGGCGCTACGGCCTATTCCCCCGCAAGGGCCATCTGGAGGTCGGCGCCGACGCTGACATCGTGCTGGTCGATCCAGATCGGACCTGGCTGATCGAGAACGCCGACATCATCAGCAAAGCCGGCTGGTCCCCTTTCGCCGGCCGCAGAGGAAGAGGAGCGGTTGTGGCGACGTATCTGAGAGGCAAGAAGATCGCCGAGGAAGGAAAGCCGGTCGATGGGTTCGTGGGCAGGTTCCTACCGGGCGAAGGAGTCCATGTTTGAGGTTGGAAGCGTGAGGTTCGAGGTCAGAACTTCAAACTTCAAACCTGGACCTCAAACTCACCACTCACCACTCACCGCTCCAGCGGGACAATCGCATCTATCTCGACCAGGAATTCCGGTTGTGCCAGAGACGCGACCACCAGGAGCGTGTTGGCAGGCGCCGGTGCGGGGAAGAACTCGGCCCTCACGTTTCCCACCGGGCCTCGATCGTCGAGATGGGTCAAGTACACGGTGGTCCGGGCAACGTTGGCCATTGACCCCCCGGCCCCTTCGATGACCCTCTTCAGATTCGTCAGGACCTGGCGAGCCTGGGCGGCGGCGTCGCCCCGTCCAACCAAGTGACCCTCTTCGTCGAGGGCCACCTGGCCGGCGACGAACAAAATCCGGCCGGCCGCGATTATTCCGTGTGAGTAGTTACCGGCCGGCGGGGCCACGCCGGCGACCTCGACGGCGGTGCGTTCGAATTGTGCGGCCATATCAGCCGACATCCTCGACCTCCACCGCCACACCAGTGTCGGCTGCCGTGATCGCGGCCTCCATGACTGCCACGACCCGCAACCCCTCGAGTCCGCCGGTCTCCGGTTTGGTGGTGCCGAGGATGCTTGCGGCAAACTCGTGCAGTTGATCGGCCACCGTGTCGAGGGAGTCGATCGGCACCGAGTTCGGTTCCTTGTCGGAGATCTCCTGAACCATGAGGCGCTTGCCGTCGACCTCGTTCCACACTGACCGTTCCGTTCCCATGACACCGATGCGCTGGATCGACGGAGTTACGTAACTCGTCACGAGGCTCCCTACGACACCGTTTTGGAATTCGATCGCCAGCACGGTGGCGTCGTCGAGATCGGTCCTTTTCAGGAGGCGATTGCTCCGCGCCCACACCGATTTGATCGGTCCTATAAGCCAGAGCATGCTGTCTATCTGGTGCACCCCCATGCCCGTCATCCCCGACAGCGGGCTTTCGGACCGGCTGGCGCGCCAGTGGGCAGGATCGAGGGTAAGACCTCGACCCGCCGCATGATGGGCCTCGACCGCCACCACCAGTCCCATATCGCCGTTGTCGATCATCTCCTTGATCCGACGATTGGCCGGTTGACGCCGGCGGTTGTGACCGACCTGGAGAACGACTCCGGCCTCGGATGCGGCCTTTATCGCCCGACGACCGTCCTCAACGGTCAGCGTGAACGGCTTTTCCACAAAGATGTGCTTGCCGGCGGACGCCGCCTCGACCGTGAGATCGCCGTGGTTCGAATGTGAGGTGGCCAGGAGCAGGCCGTCGATGTCTGGATCGGCCAGCACGGCCTCGTACGAGCTGGCCGCCTTCATTCCGTGTTGAGCCGCGAACTCATCGCGGGTCGAGGGCGTCCGTGCAAAACAGGCGGTGACTTCCGCGATCCCGGTGCTGCGAACACCTTTGACCAGTTCCGCGCCCCACCAGCCGAGACCGACGATGGCCAGCCTCACCTTTTCGGGCATGGCATCCTCCTCTAGATAGATTCCCTGCAAAATACACGGTTGCTCACCATCTCCTTCCGGAGACCCGGGTACGCCTCACAAAGGAACACGAATGACATCAAAAGTCGGCGTCGTCGGCCTCGGCATCATGGGTGGAGCCATGGCCCGAAATCTTCTGGCCGATGGGATCGAGGTAGCCGGATATGACCCCGCCGAACCCGCTGCCTCGGTGTTCCGCCAGGCCGGGGGCACGTTGGCCTCGTCGCCGCTCGAGGTCGGCCGGGCAGCCGATCTGGTTTTGGTATCGGTGGCGTCGTCGGCCGCTCTGAAAGCGGTCGTGACGGGTGAGGATGGACTGGGAGGCGCCAGCAGGCCGGGTCTGGTCGTTATAGAGGCCAGCACCCTGTCGTTGTCCGATAAGGAAGCCGCCCGGGCCGCTTTAGCGCATAACGGCGCAGTCATGATCGATTGCCCGATCAGCGGGACCGGAGCTCAGGCGGCCACCAGAGATCTGGTGTTCCTGGCGAGCGGCGACCCGAGCGCTGTGGCCGTGGCCCGGCCGCTGCTCGAACGTCTCGCGCGGACGGTAAAGGAGGTAGGCCCCTTCGGAGCCGGGTCGAAAGTCAAATACGTAGCCAATCTTCTGGTCTCGATCTACAACGTCGCCACTGCCGAAGCGATGGTGCTGGCCGCGCGGGCCGGGCTCGATCCGGCGATGGTGTTTGATGTCCTCTACGACAGTGCGGCTTCCTCTCGAATCTTCCAACTGCGGGCGCCGTTCATGGTGGAAGGTGTGTACGAGCCGCCGACCGCCAAGGTCTCGATGTTCGTCAAGGATCTCGACGTGATCGGTGCGTTCGCCAATTCGCTGTCGTGCCCGACTCCACTTCTGGCGGCGATAAGGCCGATTTATGCCGCGGCGATGGCCCAGGGGATGGCGGACCTCGACGGAGCCGCGGTCCACGCGGTCCTAGAGCAAATGGCCGGGATAGAGAGAAGGTTTGAGGTATGAAGTTTGAGGTATGAACCTCGAACCTCGAACCTTCGGTCACGGTCTGCGCCACTCCGGGTTTTGGCCGACGTCGGGCTCCAGGCCAGCGGCTTTGATCCCGGCTATTGCAGCCAATTCGTCCTGCTCGGAGGTGTCGCCCGAAACACCGACGGCTCCGAGCAACTGACCATCGGCATTGCGGATCAGGACCCCGCCGGCCAAGGGGACCACCTTGCCTCCCGACATGTCGGAGAGCGCCCCGAAGAACACCGGCATCTTCTGCGACCTTTCGGCCAGCACCCGGCCGGCATGCCCCATTCCCAGGCTTCCCCACGCCTTGCCAATGGCGATGGGCGGTCGGAGAAATTCGGAACCGTCTTCTCGCTTAAGAGCGATCAGGTGGCCCCCGGTGTCAAGAACTGCAACCGTCAGGCGGCCCAGTTCGAGCCGCCGACCTTCGGCTAGAGCGCCGTCGATTATCCGGTTGGCTTGATCGAGGGTAAGCACCACGGTCCTCTCGTAGAAAAGCCGTTCTGGCGGGACAGGATGGGGCTCTGACCCGATCCTGTCGCGCCAAAACCGGGGTTACAGGTCATGGCGGGCAGTGTATGCGTAGGATCTCAGTCCTGCATTGTGCATTGTTCACCGAAGGGACCACTAGTGATGGGGTTGGAATGTGAGTGAGTTCATCAAGGCGCCACCGGGTCAGCCGCAGACGGTGACCGACGAGGTGACGGCCACCGTAGGACGGATCCTGGCCGACGTGGAGAGGGAGGGGGAGGGGGCCATCCGCCGTTACTCCCGGGAGCTCGATGGATGGGATCCGCCCGAGTTCCGGGTCTCGGCGGAGACCATCGAGAAAGCCTATGAATCGATCGATCCGGTGGTGCGAGAGCACGCCGAGTTCACGATCGCCCAGGTGAAGAACTTTGCCGGTCTCCAGCGCCAGACGCTGGTCGACTTCGAGATCGAAACCATGCCCGGGGTGATCCTCGGGCAGCGTCACATCCCGGTGAGCGCGGTCGGGGCCTACTCCCCGGGAGGCCTCTATCCCCTCATCGCCTCCCCGATCATGACGGTCGGGACTGCCCAGGTAGCCGGCGTGACGCGGATCGCTGCGGCCGCTCCGCCCCGCAACGCCATTGGTATTTATCCCCCTCAGCTCTGGGCCATGCATGCGGCCGGGGCAACCGAAATCTTCTGCGTGGGCGGTGTGCAGGCATTGGCCTCCTTCGCTTTTGGCCTGGAAGGATCGAAGCCGGTCGACATGGTCGTCGGCCCCGGGAACATGTACGTGGCCGAGGCCAAGCGACAGTTGTTCGGAAGAGTTGGCATCGACCTTCTGGCCGGACCGACCGAGGTGATGGTCATCGCCGATGACACCGGCGATCCCTCGGTGATCGCGGCCGACCTCCTCGGTCAGGCCGAACATGGGCCAACCTCGCCGGCGATCCTGGCTACAACCTCTGAGCGGGTGGCGCGTGAGACCATCGTGGAGGTCGAGGGCTGGCTCGAGCGATGGCCCACCGCTGACGTAGCCGGGGTGGCCTGGCGTGATTACGGGGCGGTCATTCTCTGCGAGGATGATGGCGAACTCCTGCGTGTCTCCGATGACATTGCTCCTGAGCATCTCGAGGTCCACACCTCCGATCCGGAATGGTTTGCTGCTCGACTGACCAACTTTGGGAGTCTGTTCATCGGGCGCCACGCCACTGTCACCTATTCCGACAAAGCCATAGGAACCAACCACGTCCTCCCCACCGGCCGGGCGGCCCGCTACACCGGTGGCCTCTGGGTCGGGAAGTTCCTCAAGACCGTCACTACCCAGAGGTGCACTGCGGAGGGTTCCCGGCTCGTCGCCGAGCACGCCGCAGCAGTGGCCGATGCGGAGTTGATGGCCGGCCACGCCATCAGCGCCCGGCTCCGGCTCAATCCCGAGTACTTCCCCGACCAGCACCCGGGACGGGTCTAGCTATCCAAGCCCGTCGGAAACCGGCGCGTTCTCGGGATCGATGTGAAGGCCGGAGGACTCCGCCGACATCGTCAAAAGGCGCATGAAGTCCTCGTCGCCATATCCCCGGCCGATCATGGCGATGATCAACTGGTGAACCAGCGCTGCCGTCGGCAGGGGCACCGAGTATTGACGGCCGGCTTCGAGTCCCAATTCGAAGTCCTTGCGCAATAGATGCCCGGTGAAGGAGGGTCCGAAATCGAGGTTGACGATTGCCGGCGTCTTGTACTTGGTGAAGGTCGATCCCATCACGCTCATGTTTATGAAGTGCATGTAGTCGGCACGTGAGACGCCTGCCTTCTCGGCGAGAATCGCGGTCTCAGCCAGGGTTTCGGTCACGATCCCGAGCAGGAGGTTGTGGCAGATCTTCACCAGCCGGGCGGCATCACCAGGGCCGACATAGACCACTCCGGAACCGAACGCTTCGAGCAGCGGCTTGACCTCGGCAAACGCGGATTCCGGACCCGAGGCGGCGACAGTGAGCTTCCCGGCTTTGACCACTTTGGGGTTCCCGCTGACCGGTGCTGCCACGAGCTGACACCCCCGCTCCAGCGCGGCCGCCCGCACTGTCTCCGAAACATCGGCTGAGACGGTTGAGCTATCGACCAGAACCCGTGGCGCCGCTTCCGACACCGAGAACAGGCCCTCGGGCCCAACGGTGACTTCCAGGAACGCCCCTGGATCGGCCACCATGGTGAAAACGACGTCACGATCGGCCAGCTTGGCTGGAGCATCGACTACCACGGCACCGAGGTCGGCCAGGGGAGCCGCCTTTTCCATGGTGCGGTTGTAGACGGCCAGTTGGTAGCCGGACTTCAGCAGCCGTTTGCACAATTCGAAGCCCATCCGCCCGACCCCGATCCAGCCGACCGTGGTATCGGACATCCTCGTTTCACCTTCCGCCATGGGCCTTTGAGTCACTGCAATCGTTTGTCAACGCGATTCTGGCAATGGCCAGCAATGGCGTCAAATAGGGACTCTGAGACCGAGGTGGCGGCCTACTGGGTCATTACTTCTCAAAACTGTTGCAACACGACCAGGGTTGTGCCGGTCAACATCGCCGCCGTCCCGACCAACAACAACCCGTTGACCCGCTCGATGCCCTTGACGCGGTCGAGGCGTGAACCCGCGAACGGGCGGCAACGTCGCGCAACGTGGCGGTTTCTGCATCTCGTGATTCTACGTTCAGGCTGCAATCGATGGCAGCCCTTCCTCAGTTGACACCTGGCGGGTCGCAAATGTATACGTAGCTCCACATGATGCATGATGCATCGTCGGACTTGTCCAACAGTTCCAGGGTTCCGCTGGATCGTGCGATCGTGCGTCGGCACGCCGGTATACGAAGAAGTAGTTGGTTACGCGAAGGATCGTCCGGCGAATGAGTAAACCGAGCGTCGCGGTGGTGACCGGAGGTGGCCGCGGCATAGGCCGCGCCATCGCCCGGGCCCTGTCCGCGGCAGGATACGACCTGGTCTTGGCCGCTCGCTCTCGACTCGAACTCGAAGCAGTCAAAGCCGAAATCGAGGAGACCGGAAGGCAGGCCGTAGCGGTCCCCACCGATCTCCGTAGCCGCGTCGAGATCGACCGTCTCGCCGAAACCGCCCGGGGTGCCGGCCCCGTCGATCTTCTCGTCAACAACAGTGGAATCGCCGGCCCCCAGGGAATGATGTGGGAGTTGGATCCGGACGAGTGGGCCGAGACCATGGCAGTCAACGTCGATGCCGTCTTCCTGTGCTCGCGGGCTTTCCTGCCGTCGATGATCGAGAGGCGGCGGGGATCCATCGTCAACATTGGATCGATCACGGGCAAGCGTCCCTTGATGGGGCGCACTCCGTATGCGACCAGCAAACTTGCCCTGGTTGGCTTGACCCGCACCCTGGCTCTCGAGACCGGACCCTTCGGAGTGAGGGTGAACCTGATCTCACCGGGCTTTGTCGAGGGCCCCCGGATCGATTGGGTCATCGACCGCCAGGCCGAAGCCCGGGGGGTGCCGAGCGCGGTGGTGCGCGAGGACTTCACCGCGCAGTCCCCGCTGGGACGCCTCACCTCACCTGAGGACGTGGCGTCGGCCGTGGTTTTCCTCGCATCCGATGCCGCCTCTGCCATCACCGGGGCGGACATCAACGTCAATGCCGGCGTCGTCATGTACTAAATGAGGAGGAAGTATGCGATTGGTCGACCTGTCTCAAGACATCTATGAGGGGATGAAGGTCTACCCCGGTCACTTGAAGACCGTCACCTTCCAACACGTCACCCATGAGGAGACAGCCCCCCGGTTCGAGGGCGGCTTCTCCTTTCAGACCTGGGGGTTCATGCTCAACGACAACGGACCAACCCATGTTGACTCATTCAGTCATCTCGATCCGGACCCGGATGCCCCGACGATCGATCAAATGCCCCTTGACCTCTTTTACGGGGATGCGTTGTGCGTCGACGTCTCCGATATCGAACCGCAGACCGACATCTCACCGCAACAGATCGAGGCTGCTCTGGCGGCGGCCGGGCTCGAGCTGCGGAGGGGTGACATGTTGTTCTTCTACACGGCCACCTTCGATCGCTTCAAGGGATCAACGAAGTATCTGACTGACTTCCCCGGTCTCGGAGCCGAGGCTAGCCAGTGGCTGCTGGATAGCGGGGTCAAGACATTCGGGGTCGACTCTCCGACTCCGGACAACCCGATCTCGAAGACCTACCCCTGCCACATGATGTGCCGGGCCAACCACATGACCCACTACGAGAACCTGATCCTGACCGAAGTCGTCGGGCGGCGATTCACTTTTGCGGGGTTTCCCCTCAAGGTGGTTGGCGCCCATGGCGGGCCGACCAGGGCCGTGGCAATACTCACCGACTAGCTCTTAGGGGGAAACTTCATGACGTTGACTGTTGACATTCACGCCCACATCCTGGTTCCCGAGATCGGGCGTTTGGTGGCGGACCAATTCGACCCGGCCAAAGATCCTTTCCTTCGTTTTGGGGGGGTAAGCAACGATTACAACCAGAAGGCCTTCTCTGATCTCTTGCCTATGTTGACAGAGCCAGCC
>JANMST010000178.1:0-22637 GCA_031389635.1 Acidimicrobiia bacterium
AGGAAGGCCAGGGCGGCACCGGCGTAGAAGACCAGGTTGGCGAGGTTGTCGACTACGCCGTCGGGGAAACCGAAGCGAATGTCTGAGAGCAGCGCCACTGCGCCGGACAGACCGAGGAAGTAACCGAGGACCCGCTGGATAGGGGTCCCGCCGATTCCGAATCCCATGCCGAAGATCGACATGAGGATCAGCAGGCATACTGCGACGTTAGTGGTCCCGTACGTGAACTCGCCCATGATCACGCCGAACAAGACGTGCCCGCCGACGATGATGATCGCGGCGATCATCAGAAAACCGGCGGCGCCCTTCGAAGTGATCGCGGCCGCCGGACTCTGCTGAGCCGGCGGCTCCGCCGGCTGGTTCTCACTGGTCAAGCTCTCTCCTCCTGCTGCAAGCGGACTATAAGAAGACGATCGGGACCCGTGTCGGTGAGAGCGGCCCTTCTTGAGTCGAGCCTTTCACCAGGCTCCGCCGCCACCCCCACCGCCACCGCCTCCCCCGCCGCCGGAAAAGCCGCCGCCGCCACCGCTGCCTGACGACGGTGGTGAGAAGGCTCCGTTGAGAGCCGACGTCAAACCTGAGAAAGCGTTCTCGGTTCCACCACCCGTATAACCGTGGCCACCGAACCAGTAGATGCTGGAAGTTGCCTCCAACTCGGCCGGAGCCCGCAGCCGGGCAGCTTCCAGGACTTCCTCAGCAAGGCCGAAGCCGATGGCATACACCAGGAAGCGGTCCCACAAGACCAGCGAGATAGCCGGAGCTTCCTCCAGCCTGCTGAAGTCCTTGAGGTAACGGCGAAAGGCCGACCAACGGGCCGCTTCGAGGGCTCCTGCCGGTGTCCTCTTCACGTAGCCGCGCCGCATTGCCGCGAAGATCCCGAGGATCAAACCGTTCAAGACAATTGACAGGATCAACAACGGAACGACGACCTGAGCAGCCGACCCCGAGAAGTTGGCGGCCAGGAAAAAGATGAAAAACGCCAGCACGATCAAGACGCCGCCGGCAATCACGATCCGCGTGGTGCCCCGCCGATCGAGCATCTTGCGACCCTCCAGGGCCTTGATTGCCCCGGAACGAAAGCGCTGGTACGCGCTGGCATTCTCGGTGGCGTCAAGATGGATCCGGGTCCGGAACTCACTCAAGGCCCGGGGCTCCCCCTCGAGAACCCGGGTCACAATCCCGACAACATGAGCTTCGTAGAGGTTGAGACCCTCCTCCTTCCCGGTCAGCGATAGTTCGAGGTCGCTGATCGTCTCCGAACGCAGGCCCGCCCAGGTTTCCTTCTCGACCTGGACCGGCTTAGCGGCGATGACCCCCTTGCTGATCAAGTCGAAGAGGGTGGCCGTGAACTGCTTCTCGTCGATCTGGCCCTGGGTCAGAAGAACGCCCACCTCGGCTGGGGGCAGGTCGGTCGGGGGCTCCTGTTCGTACTCGCGGTCGTAGTCCACCCGTGGCTCTTTTCCGTAACGGAAGTAGATGTAGGTGACTCCGATCAGACCGGGACCGAACGTCAGCAATCCGAGGCCGATCACCAGGGCCCTGATCAAGCCCGCCCGACGGCGGTCGGCAGCCGCGGCTTGCTCCTCTTCGGCGATGATGTCGGGACCGCGGTTGCCCTCGATAACGGTGGCACCCGAAGTTGAGGTGAGGAGTCGGCGGGGAAACACGACCCTCATCTCCACGAACTGGCCGGGTGGAACGTTGGACGCCTCGAGAGAGGGTTGGACCCGATCGGTGCCGAGGTTGGTGGTTCCCGCCACGGTAGACGGATGGCCCCAGACGAAGACCTCGCCCGGAGCGGCGAGACCGGGGAGGGTCATCGTGGCCGTGAGGCGGTCAAGTGGTTGGGCCCAGTCGTCGCCCCAAACCTGGAGGTTGACATCGACCACATCGTCCGCGGCCTTGGCAAGGCCGAGGAACCGGTAGGTTAGGTCGAAGGTCCGCTCCTCACCAAAGGTCGAGTAGTGCCACACGACCCGGATCCGGCCACCGAGGTCGACGGAGCCAAAGGTCGAAGGAGGCGAGTCGCACCCGAGATCGGTGCACCCCCCAAGCGTGTAGGGGGCACCACCTTCGCTCACCGAGATGTCGACGATTGACTCACCGGCCCGAAGCGGTATCTCCCGATATGCCCCGGAGAACGATCCGTCGAAGTCGTAAGTGATGTGCTCGGTTACAAGAAGTGACCCGTCGGATTCGATGACGATTTCAACGTCTGCCTGAGGCAGGCTGAACTCCTGCGCAAGAGCAGGCAGGGCCGGCAGGACGATCCCGGCTCCGACCAAAACTGCGAGGAGGAGCCGGCTCCGGATGGACAGGATCGGCCTCCTGATTAGAACTGGACCTTGGGCGGTTCGGCGGCGGCCTCGGGGGCATCGAAGAACTCGCGCACCTTGAACCCGAACATTCCTGCGATGAGGTTGGCAGGAGCCACCTGGACACCGTTGTTGAAGGTGAGCACGGCGTCGTTGTAGATCTGCCGTGACACCGCGATCTTGTTCTCGGTTTCCGAGAGCTCGGCCTGGAGGCCCTGGAAATTCTCGGAAGCCCGCAGTTCCGGATAGGCCTCGGCAACCGCGAACAGTTGCCGGAGGGCTCCGGTGAGCATGTTCTCGGCTTGAGCCTGGTCGCCAGGAGACTTGGCCGACTGGGCCAGGCTCCGTGCTTGAACCACTCTCTCGAAAGTCTGCTGCTCATGGGCCGCGTAGCCCTTCACCGTTTCGACCAGATTCGGGATCAGGTCGTATCGACGCTTGGTCTGCACCTCGATTTGGCCCCACGAGTTGTCGACCCGGTTGCGCTTGGTTACGAGCCCGTTGTAGGTCGAGAACACCCACAGAACGAGCACAACGACGATCCCAATGATGATCCATTCCATCGGGGGAAGTGTAAGCCCGCATGCCGGACGTGCGGAGGTGGTTACAAACCAGGCCGGCCCTCGCCCACTCCCATGCGCTGAGCCGGCGAACCCTCAACGGGTCTAACAAGGAGAAACGGAGCCATTTTCCCTTTCCCTTTGATCTCCACCGGCTCGCGGGACTCGAAGTCGTATCGGTCCCGCAACCGCTCGTAGGCGCGAGGTGTCACCTGGATCTGGCCAGGGATGCCGTGCGATTCCATCCGACTGGCTGTGTTGACCGTATCGCCCCACAGGTCATAGGTGAACTTTCTTTCTCCAATCACACCGGCGACCACGGGTCCTATGTCGATACCGATTCGAAGCCGCAGCTCCGATCCAAAGGTGGTTCCGTAAGCGGCGACCGACCGTTGCATCTCCACCGCCATCTCGAGCACAGCCTCGGCTGCATCAGAGCGCGGTTCAGGTAGGCCAGCCACCACCATGTACGCATCGCCAACGGTCTTTATCTTCTCCAGTTGGCGCCGTTCGGCCATAGCGTCGAACTCTGAGAAGAGCCCGTCGAGCATTTCCACGACCTCCTCCGGGGTAAGTTGCTCGGAGATGGCGGTGAAACCGACCAAGTCGGCGAACAGAACTGCGACATCCTCGAAACGATCAGCGAGGGGCCGCTCCCCGGCCTTGAGTCGTTGAGCGATTGTGGCTGGCAACACATTGAGGAGCAACCTCTCGGACTTCTGCTGTTCCCGGACCAGGCCCCTCATGAAGTACCGGAGGAGAAAGTAGACGACTGTCGATACTCCACCGATGTTGAGCACGAAGAAGACGACGTTGACCGACGCCGGAATCGGGGCCGGGGTCAAGAACGCCTCGGCCACTCCCAAGGCGACCGTCAACACCAAGTAGCCCGAGAACCACGGCAGCGGACGCGGTGAGAAAGCGAGTGCCCCCAAGGGGGCCACGAGGGACCAGAGCATTACCCCGCTTGAGGCGAGAAAGCCCCCCAGGCTCCATTGAAGGAGTGCGGGAAGTACCAGCATCAGGCTCAACTGGCTAGCCCTGAAGAATTCGAAACGACCCGTTCGGGCCAGCACGACGAGGCTCCCAATCGAGATGACTTGGTATCCGAAGGGGATTGCTGCCGAAAGGTACAGACCGAGGGCCGAGTATGTCGCCACCCAGACGACTGCCAGAGCGGAGACCATGGTCGCGGTCAGCGTCAGCGACGCCTTCCGAAGCCGCTCCTCCTCGAGATCGTCTGCAAGAACTCCGATTGTCACCAGTCGCTTCACCCAGGAGGGGACGCGTTCGAGCCAGGAGCGGCGACCTTTCGAGATATCACCCACCTGAGTGGGTTCCGCCGCGGTCACGACCATGCCTCCAGTCACCAGGCGACCACGCGTAAACGGGCCCCGTCCACGATATTATTCAAGTAATCGCTTAAAGGATTGAATAGGTGACGGCTGCGAAAGAAAGACTCAACGACGGTTTTGCCCGGGTGGCACAAGGCCTCGCCAGTGGCAGACGGATAGAACTCCTGGACCAGCTGGCCCAGGGCGAACGCCCTGTAGACGAGATCGCGGAAACCCTCGAGATGACGATCGCGAACTGTTCCCAGCACCTCCAGGTGCTCCGGCGGGCAGGACTGGTTGCGGCCCGGCGAGAAGGGAACCGCGTTTGGTATCGACTTGCTTCGGAGTCGGTCGCCGATTTGCTCGAGATGCTGCGCAATGTCGCGTTTGACCGGTCGGCGGAGGTGCGGGCCGCCGCCGAGGCTTATCTCGGAGGCCCGGTAGAAGAAGTCGGTCGCGACGAGTTGGTTGCCCGTCTGGAACGCGGCGACGTCGTGTTGGTCGATGTCCGACCTCGCCGCGAGTTCGTCGCCGGTCACATCCCTGGCGCCCTTTCGATTCCTCTCGATGAGCTGGAAGCCCGGTTGACTGAATTGCCCGCGGGACTCGACGTTGTCGCCTACTGCCGGGGCCGCTTCTGCGCCTTTGCCGAGCAGGGCGTCCGGATCATCGAGGCTGGCGGACGAAGGGCATTCCGTCTGGAGGACGGTCTGCCCGAATGGCGCCGGGCCGGCCTGTCGGTGAGCGTTGCCTCATGACGATCGAGGTTATCCCTTTCGTCGATCCGGGCCTGGGCAACTCGTCTTACATGGTCGGGCTCCCTGACGAACGCGCACTTGTCATCGACCCAAGGCGTGACCGCTCTCCCTACCTCTACGAGGCGGAGCGAAGGGGTTGGGACATCGTTGCAACCACCGAGACGCATCTGCACGCCGATTTCATCTCGGGGGGCCGTGAGCTCCAGGCTGTCGGCTCCGCTCTCTATGCGCCCGCGGGCTCCGAGCTTGCCTTCGACCATCGTCCTTTGGAACCCGGAGGAGAGGTGACTCTCGGCGGGCTGACCCTCACGGCATTGCCTTCTCCCGGTCACACCCCTGAGCACCTTTCCTACTTGCTGTCGGACGGTGCCCGGCCGTTGGCGTTGTTTTCGGGAGGCAGCCTCCTGGTCGGTGCGGTGGCACGCACCGATCTGATCTCTCCGGAGAGGACCGACGAGTTGAGCCGGCTGATGTTCCGCTCGTTGCGAACGGTTCTCGCCAGGCTGCCGGATGACCTGGCCGTGTTTCCAACGCACGGCGCAGGATCGTTTTGCACCACGGGTTCCGGCGAAGAGCGGGTCACGACCCTCGGCCGCGAACGCGCCACAAATCCTTATCTCTTGGTCGAGGAGGAGGACGAGTTCGTGGAAATGCTCCTGGAAAACCTCGGCACCTATCCCGACTACTACCGCCATTTGCGGGAACGGAACCGGAGCGGAGCCCGAATCTATGGAGACACGCAACCCCGCCTTGAGACCGTCGAATTGGATGAGTTCGATCGACTTCGCCAGGAAGGTGCAGTTGTCGTTGATACGCGGCCAGCAGGTTCCTGGGCCGGGGGTCATGTGCCCAGCTCACTGTCGATCCCGCTGCGTGATGAGTTCGCCCTCTGGCTCGGCTGGCTGGTCGACATCGAGGCCAGCGTCCTCTTCGTCACGGGAAGGGATCAGGATCGTCAAGGTCTCGTGCGAGCGTGTCTGGGCATCGGGTACGAGAACTTGGCCGGAGAGCTCACCGGAGGCATTCAGGCTTGGAGTGCTCCCGGACATCCTCTGACGTCGACAGCCAGGTCACACATCGGAGTGCTCAATACTCAAATGATCGATGTCCGACAGACATCGGAGTGGGAGGCCGGCCACATCCCCGGTGTGATCCATGCCGAGCTCGGCAGCCTCGACGCCGCCGATCTGCCAAATCGCAGTCTGGCGGTGCACTGCGGTCATGGCGACCGCGCCTCGACGGCGGCCAGCCTCCTCGAACGCGCCGGCCGCACTGACGTGACGGTGATGATTGGTGGGCCCGATGACTGGGCCACGGCCACCGGCCTTCCGCTCGAAATGGGATGACAGACGCGGTTCGGGGTCCGATTCGCCTGGGACTGCGCAACAACCTCGCGCAGTTCGGGTTATTGGTGGCGATCAATGCTTTGGTCGGCGGGATGCTCGGGCAGGAAAGAACCGTCCTGCCGCTGCTTGCTCGCAACGAGTTCGGAGTCGCCACAGTTTCGGCGGTTCTCATGTTTGTGGTCGCCTTCGGTGCCGCCAAGGCTTTCACGAACCTGGTCGCGGGAGTCCTCTCGGATCGATTTGGCCGCAAGCCCGTGCTGGTCGCCGGTTGGCTGGTCGGCCTGCCAATACCTTTGATCCTGATATTCGCTCCGGGTTGGGGATGGGTGATCGCCGCCAACGTGCTGCTGGGCGTCAATCAGGGACTGACCTGGTCAACCACGGTGATCATGAAGATCGACCTGGTAGGACCCCGCCAAAGGGGACTCGCCATGGGGCTCAACGAGGCCTCGGGGTATATCGCGCTGGCTGTCACAGCCTGGGTTACCGCATGGCTCGCCGCTCACTACGGTCTTCGCCCGATCCCGTTCCTGGTGGGAGCCTCGTACGCCGCCATCGGGCTCGGCTTGTCTGCCTTCTTGGTCAGGGACACCCGCCAGCATGCCCAAATCGAAGCGAGCGCTCAACCAGACAGTGCGTCGACCACCACGAAGGAAATCGTGATGAATACGAGCTTTCGCGAACCCGCCCTATCCGCCGCCTGTCAGGCCGGGTTGATCAACAACCTCAACGATGCGGTCGCCTGGGTCTTGTTTCCCCTGTTGTGGGCGACCGCCGGGATCGGCACCGCGACCATCGGAACCCTCGCCGCGTTGTATCCGGCAGTGTGGGGTCTCGGCCAACTCGTGACCGGCGCCTGGTCGGACCGGGTAGGTCGCAAACCTCTGATCGTGAGCGGGATGCTCGTCCAGGCGGTGGCACTCGGAGCCATCGCCGCAGCCGACAACACCTGGGGCTGGGCCATCGGCGCGATCGGCCTGGGAGCCGGGACCGCCCTCGTATATCCAACCCTCCTCGCCGTCATTTCCGATGTCGCCCACCCTTCCTGGCGAGCGACCTCCGTCGGCACCTACCGGTTTTGGCGAGATGCCGGCTTTGCGATCGGCGGCATCGCAGTCGGAATGATCGCCGACAGCGGCGGACTCCAGCCTGCCATCTGGGCAACCGCCGCGGTCACGGCAGTTTCTGGACTGGTGGTATGGGTGCGGATGTATGAGACCCACCCGGCCTCTAGTGCGACGGGTGTTCGGTAGGTTCAGCGTCGCATGAATGGCCACGAATCGCACTCGGCTCACTCGGCTCCGAGCACCCACGCCGGCCATACGACGGAAATGGCGCATGACAAGCATGCCGGTCCTGCGTGACCGGGGCCTCAACGTCCCGAGCGTGTTGGTGAAGGACGTCGACAACTGGCGAGGTCGGCGGGCCGCGGTGCTGTTCGTCGCGGTCGACGGTGAAGTGGTCGGAGTCCTCTCACTCGAGGACTCGATCAGGCCCGAGTCGAGAGAGGCTGTCAGCCAACTCCATGGCCTAGGTGTCAAGGTAGCCATGATCACCGGCGATGCCCGCCAGGTGGCCGAGGCGATGCCAACGAATTAGGGATCTACGAGGTGCTGGCAGAGGTCTTGACCGAAGATAAGCACACCGAGTCGCCGAGCTGCACCAGCGGGGGCACGGGTCGCCATGGTCGGCGACGGGGTCAATGACGCCCCCGCCCTCGCCCTCGCCCAAGCCGACGTTGGGATCGCGATCGGAGCCGGCACCGACGTTGCCATCGAGCCGGCCGGAATAGTCCTCGCCTCTGATGACCCGAGAGGAGTGGTCGCCATACGCAAGATCTCGGCCGCGGGCTATAGCAAGATGATTCAGAACCTGGTCTGGGCGGATGGATACAACGTGCTCGCGATTCCGTTGGCGGCCGGAGCTCTGGCAGGAGTGGGAGTCGTCTTGCCCCCTGCGATAGCGGCAGTGCTGATGAGCGCGTCAACGGTGGTGGTCGCGGTCAACGCCCAGTTGATAAGAGGACTCGATCTGGGTTCTTGAAGAGTTGTGTTCTGTCCCCCTGCTTGCGGGGGGACGGATCGAAGCGAAGCGAGGTCGAGGGGGGTGCGCGAAGTCTCGACGCACTCCTCCTCACAGCGCCGCCGGTGCGTCTCGACCTCTCCGACGGGCCGACACAGACGAACCAGCTCGGTCCTGATGATTCACCTGCCGCTGTGTCGCTGATCACCCCCCTCGATCGCCCAAAGCTGCGATCGGTCCCCCGCAAGCAGGGGGACAGCAGGAAGATGAACCCGACACGTCGGCCAAAGCCAGGAGTTCTCTCTGACGTCTAGCGTCTGAGGGCTTCCACCATTGCTGTGCCCATGTCGGTGGGGGTGGGGGCGATCACGATTCCTGCGTCTTTTAGGGCGGCGATCTTGGCCTCGGCGGTCCCTTTGCCACCGGAGATGATCGCCCCGGCGTGGCCCATCCGCCGACCGGGGGGAGCGGTCGTACCGGCGATGAAACCGGCCACCGGCTTGGTCATGTGCTCGGCCACGAAGGCGGCGGCATCCTCCTCGGCGGTGCCGCCGATTTCGCCAATCATGATGATGCCTTCGGTCGACGGGTCGTCGTTGAACAACCGGAGGACATCGACGAAGTTGGTGCCGTTAACCGGGTCGCCACCGATGCCGACCGCGGTCGTCTGGCCAAGGCCGAGACGGCTCAACTGATAGACAGCCTCGTAGGTCAAGGTCCCGGATCGGGAAATGACTCCGATCCGGCCGGGCTGATGGATGTAGCCCGGCATGATCCCGATCCTGCACTGCCTGGGAGTGATCACTCCGGGACAGTTGGGCCCGACCAGATGCACCGGCTTGCCTTCCAAGTATCGCTTGGCACGGATCATGTCGCCCACCGGAACGCCCTCGGTGATGGCGACGATCAGGGGCATGCCGGCCGCGGCCGATTCCATGATGGCGTCGGCCGCCCCAGCCGGAGGAACGAAAACGACGGAGGCGTCAGCGCCGGTCTCGGCCATCGCCTCCTCCACTGTTCTGAAGATGGGGAGGTCGACCCGGTAGCGGTCGGAGCGATCCGGGGCACCAGATTCGTCGATTTCGCCCTCGAATACCTCGGTCTCCCCAGCCCGGCTGGGATGGACCGCGGCGACTATCTGAGTCCCGTAGGCCAGCGAACGGTCGGCGTGGAACCGCCCGGTCTTACCGAGTCCCTGTACCAAAAGCCGGGTATCGGCTCCAACCAGAATGCTCATGTTGATCTGGCATCTGGCGTCTGGCGTCTGGCGTCTGGTTTCATTTCGCCAGTTCCACGATCTTCTGGGCGCCATCCTTCATGTCGGCGGCGGTAGCGAGATTGAGACCGGATTCGTCGAGCATCTGCCGGCCCAGTTCGACATTGGTGCCTTCCAACCGAACCACCATCGGCACCCCGAGGCCAACTTGCTGGACGCCTGAGATGATCCCGGCGGCGACGGTGTCGCATTTCATGATCCCGCCAAAGATGTTGACGAAGATCCCCTTGACGTTGGGGTCGGCAGTGATAATCCGGATGGCGGCCGCCACCTGTTCGGCATTGGCGCCACCGCCGACATCGAGGAAGTTGGCAGGCTCGCCACCGAAATACTTGATGATGTCCATCGTCGCCATCGCCAAGCCGGCCCCGTTGACCATGCATCCGATGCTTCCGTCGAGCTTGATGTACGACAGCCCCGTCTTCTTGGCCTCGAGCTCCGACGGGTCTTCCTCGGTTTCGTCCCGCATGGCAGCCAGGTCGGGATGACGGAACAAAGAGTTGTCGTCGACGGCCATCTTCCCGTCGAGGGCCATAACGCTCCCTGACTTCGTCAGGACCAACGGGTTGATTTCGATCAGGTCGGCGTCGAGATCGACGATTAGTCGGGAGAGAGTGGTGACAAACCGGACGAAGTTGGCATGTGCCCCATCTTCGAGACCGATCCCCCAGCCGAGCCGGTTGGCCTGGAACGTCGCCAGTCCAATCGCCGGATCGATGGTCTCGCGGATGATCCTCTCGGGAGTCTCTTCGGCCACCTTCTCGATGTCCATCCCGCCCTCGGTCGAGGCCATCACGACGTTTCTGGATTCGGCCCGATCGAGCAGAACGGCAAGGTAGAGCTCGCGCTCGATGTCGATCCCCTGCTCGATGTAGATACGATTGACTTGCTTGCCGGCCGGACCGGTCTGAATGGTCACCAGGGTCGAGCCCAGCATCTTGTCGGCCAGCTCCCGCACGGCGCTTTCGGCGGCGGCGACGCCGCCCTTGATTCCAGCAGTGACGACATTCACTCCCCGCAGGTCGGGGAACTCCCTGAACGTTCCTTTGCCGCGACCTCCCGCATGGATCTGCGACTTGAGGACGACGACAGCGTTACCCGACTGCTCGATGATCGAGCCAACCGCCGCCGCGGCTTCCTCGACGGTGGTGGCCATCTGTCCGAGCGGAACCGGTATCCCGCGGGCTCCCATGATCTGCTTGGCCTGGTATTCGTGGATCTTCATGAGAAGTGGTGCGTGGTGCGTGGTGCGTGGTGCGTGGTGATAGACATCACGGGGGCGGGACGTTAGCCGCGACCCAATCGGTGATTTCCGTCAGGGCGGTGCCCGGCCCGAACACAGCCGCCAGGCCTGCTAGCTCGAGTGTGTGGACATCACCATCGGGAATGATCCCGCCGCCGAAGACAACAATGTCATCGGCACCCGCCGCCCGCAACAACCGAACCACCTTGGGGAACAGCGTGAGGTGGGCTCCCGAGAGCGACGAGAGGCCCACGGCAGCCACATCTTCATCGATGGCCGTTGCCACGATCTGCTCAGGGGTCTGGTGCAAACCCGAGTAGATGACCTCGTTGCCGGCATCCCGCAGCGCCCGGGCGATTACTTTCGCTCCCCGATCGTGGCCGTCGAGCCCCGGTTTGGCGATCAGAATGCGGCGCGGCACGACAATCCGAGGTTACCGCCCTGGAAAGGCGGTAGGGCACCGGGCTCCCCGTCCAATGAAGAACCCAGACGCTGGGCTAATTTGTGTCACAAGAAATCGTTAGGAGCCCTGAAATGCTCAATTCCCGCCTTCACGGCCTGCCGGCGGCCGGTCAAAGCGTCTGGTCCGACCAGATCAGCCGTTCGATGATCGACTCGGGCGAACTCGAGCGCCGAATCATCGAAGACGCGATCAGCGGGGTCACCTCCAACCCGACGATCTTTGCCGGTGCCATCACGAAGAGTTTCGACTACGACCGCCCCCTCCGGGACCTCGCCAAGGCCGGTCACGACGCCAACGAAATCCTGGCAAGCCTGGTCACCGCCGACATCGCCGACGCCTGCGACATCCTCCGGTCGGTCTGGGAGTGGAGCGACGGTGGCGATGGGTTCGTCTCCGTCGAGGTGAGCCCGGGACTGGCTGCGGATGCGGAAGCGACGATCGCCGAGGCCCGCCAATGGGTGAAGCGCATCGACCGGACCAACCTCCTCGTGAAGGTTCCCGCCACCCAACCAGGAGTTGAGGCGATCCGACGCCTTACCTCCGAGGGGGTTTCGGTCAACGTCACTCTGATCTTCTCGCTCAAGCGTTATGCCGAGGTGATCGAGGCGTATCAGACCGGTTTGGCCGAATTCGCGACGTCGGGCGGAAAGCTGAAGACGGTCAATTCGGTTGCTTCCTTCTTCGTCTCCCGGGTCGATACCGAGGTAGATCCGAGGCTTGAGAAGATCGGCACTCCCGAGGCGTTGGCGCTGAGGGGCAAGGCCGCCATCGCCAACGCCCGCGCTGCCTACGGCTTGTTCCTCGATGAGTTCCGTTCAGAGGAATGGCTAAAGCTGGGCATGGCCGGGGGACGAGTGCAACGACCGCTGTGGGCCTCGACCTCTACCAAGAATCCTGCCTATGACGACACGATGTACGTCACCGAGTTGGTGGCGCCGCACACCGTCAACACCATGCCACTGGAGACTGTCGACGGATATCAGGACCATGGCCTCCCTCTGCCACAACCGTTTGGACCGTCCGAGATACAGGAAGCCCATCGCCGTCTCGATGAACTCGAAGAGGTCGGCGTCGACATGGAGGATGTGACGAGGCTTCTCGAAGAGCAAGGCGTCGAGAAGTTCTCGAAGTCCTGGGAGGACTTGTTGGCCGACGTCGAAGCAAAGCGGGCCGCAGTCGCATAGGGGACGTCTCACGTCTCATGTCTCACGTCTCACGTCCGCGTCTGGTTGCTTCGAAGGATTTTCCGTGTGACATGTGACGTCCCCCACACGAGAGGACGGTGGATCTCTCGGACCAGCCAGCCACCTGGGATTTCTGTGGGGCGTGTGACTTGCGACGCCCTCCACACGAGAGGACGGTGAAACTGCCGACGACGGGCTCAGACTTTCTGCAGGGGGGCCCAGGAGAGGAGGAGGCGTTTCTTGCCTTCGCCGTCGAAGACCACTTCGGCTTCGGCTCGGTCGCCGGAGCCTATGACCTCTCTCACGGTTCCCATCCCCCACTTGTCGTGACGGACTCGATCGCCGGGTCCGATATCTGTGGCGGCAACCGTGGCTCGGCCCGACCATGAGCTCTCGGCGGCGGTCGTGCGGGCGCGCTTGCCGGCCTTCTCGATGAGGTTGGCCGGGATCTCCTTGAGAAATCGGGATGGAGGGTTGTAGTTGGTGCCGCCGAACAACATCCGGCTCCAGGCCGAGGTCAGGTAGAGCCGGTCCTGAGCGCGAGTGATGCCGACATATGCCAGACGACGTTCCTCTTCCATCTCCTCGGGGTCGCCAAGGGTGCGCATGTGAGGAAAGATTCCGTCTTCCAGACCGGCCAGGAAAACAGCCGGATATTCGAGGCCTTTGGCGTTGTGGAGGGTCATGAGCGTGACCGCCCCTGCCCCTTCTTCCAGTTCGTCGACATCGCTCTGCAGGCTGACGGTTTCGAGAAACAGTTCCAGCCGCGAGAGGTTGGGCAGGTCGTCCCACTCCTGGCCGTTGACCACTGACCCTTCATTGGACGACTCGAACTCGTTGGAAACCGAGGAAAGCTCTCGCAGGTTCTCGATCCGACCAAGCGCTTCGATGGTCTTCTCCGATTCAAGGGCGGCCATGTACCCGGTGTCGTGCATTACCGAGTCGACCGCACCGGCTACCCCACCGACGTCGGCCTTCATCGTCATCATGTCGAGCAGGCCGGCGAATTCGAGGATCTGGCGCTCCACTCGTGAGGTGAGTTGTGTGATCTCGCGAGCCCGTCGCAGGGCTTCTCCGAAAGAGATACGGTTGGCCTCGGCAAAGCGATCGACATGCCCGATGCTCGTATCCCCGATCCCTCGCCTGGGCTCGTTGATGATGCGCTTGAGGGCAACTGCGTCGTCGGGGTTGACGATGGATCGCAGGTAGGCGAGCGCGTCCTTGATCTCTTTCCGCTCGTAGAACTTGACCGACCCCACCACCGTGTACGGCACCCCGCGCCGCACGAGGACGTCCTCGATCACTCGGGACTGGGCGTTGGTCCTATAGAAGACGGCGACGTCGGCGAGGTTGTAGCCGAGTTCCGTCAGGCGCTCGATCTCGTCGGCGACGAAACCTGCTTCGTCGTGCTCGTCTTCGGCCTCGAAGCGGACGATCGGCTCGCCCTTGCCGCGGTCGCTCCAAAGCCGCTTGGGAGTGCGCCGGGGGTTGTTGGCGATGACGGCGTTGGCGGCGTCGAGGATGGTGTCGGTCGATCGATAGTTCTGATCGAGCACCACAACGCGGGCGTCGGGGAAGTCCTTCTCGAAGTCGTTGATGTTGCGGATGTCGGCACCCCGCCAGCGGTAGATGCTCTGATCGCCGTCGCCCACCACGCACAGATTCCGATTCTTCTCGGACAGGCGCCGGACCAGGATGTACTGGGCACGGTTGGTGTCTTGATACTCGTCGACCAGGATGTAGCGGAAGCGCTCCTGATACTGGGCAAGGACATCGGGAAAGGCGCCGAACAACTCGACCGTGATCATCAGCAGGTCGTCGAAGTCCATCGCCGAGGCCTCAAGGAGACGCTGCTGATAGAGGCGGTAGACGTCGGCTACCTGTTCCTGATAGAAGCCGTCACCGGAGGAGGCATAACTCTCGTAGTCGATGAGTTCGTTCTTGGCCTTGGAGATGGCAGCTTTGATCGCCTTGGGCGGGAAGCGCTTGGGATCGAGATCGAGATCCTTCACACAGATTGTGATCAGACGGACGCTGTCGTCTTCGTCGTAGATGGAGAAGGCCGAGCGGTATCCGAGACGATGGGCCTCGCGACGGAGAATCCGCACGCAGGCGGAATGGAAGGTGGAGACCCACATGGCCCGGGTGGCCCGGCCTACCAACCTCGAGACCCGGGAGCGCATCTCGTCGGCTGCCTTGTTGGTGAAGGTGATGGCGAGGATCGAATCGGGCGATACGTTGAGGTCGCGGATCAGGTGGGCGATGCGGTGAGTGAGGACCCTGGTCTTGCCAGATCCGGCCCCGGCGACAACCAGGACCGGTCCCTCTGTGGCTGCCACCGCTTCTCGCTGGCTGGGATTGAGGTCAGCCAGGAGCGGCGAGTCGACCAGGAGATCGTCTTTGAACCACACACGGAAGATGGTACCGGCCTGCCGGGACGGAAATAACAAGAAGGTAGTTTTAGGGAGGAGCCGCAAGCCTCAAGCCGCAAGGGCCGTCGCACGTCTCATGTCACACGTCCCACGCCCCGAAGGCCTCAAGCCTCAAGTCTCAAGCCCGAAAGGAAAACCCGTGTGACGTGGGACGTGTGACGTGTGACGTGAGACGCCCCTGCCCAGCCTGGACTTCCGACATCCGACTTGCAGCTGCCTATTGCCTAGTGATTGCGACGTCCGGGTGGGCGATCCCTGACTCGTCCGTGACCAGTGCTTTCACTGGCATTGAGAAGCAGAAGCGGCTGCCGGTGGGGAAACGGCGCTCGTACCAGACGTCGCCTCCCATGGCCCGGGCCAGGCGACGGGCGATCGGCAGGCCCAGACCGATGCCGGATGAAGATCGGGAGTCACCCTTCGAGAGTTGCTCGAAGTGCTCGAAGATCTGGTTGGCCGAGCCGTCGGGGACGCCCGGCCCATTGTCCGAAACGACCAGGACGTATTGCTCTCCGTGGGCAAAACCCTCGACGAGGACCTGGTCCCCGCCGTATTTGCGAGCGTTCTCGAGAAGGTTGCGGACCACTTGCTGCACCCGCTTCGGATCGGCTTGCATGCGGACGCCCATAGGGAGCGAGACCGCCCCCTCCCGACCGCCTCCGCTCGGGAAGAGCATGGCTGCGACATCGTGCACAAGTTGGCCCAGGTCGAACATCTCGGGGTGGAATCGCAGGCGGCCAGCCTCCAGACGAGGGATCACCAGCACGTCCTCGACCAGATCGCCCAGGTATTGGGACTGCTTGCGGATGTACCCGAGGAACTCGTCAACTTCGGACACTTCCAGCTGTTGCCATGAGCTCGCCAGGGTCTCGGCGAAGCCTGCGATCGAGGTCAACGGCGTCCTCAACTCGTGACTGACCATCGCCACGAAGTCGTTCTTGATGTGCCGGGCCTCCTCGGCCTCCTGATGAGCCTCTTCCTGTCGGGCTCTGGCCTGAGCTACGAGACGCTGACTGGCCAGGGCGACAGTGAAGCCGACCGCGGCGAGCACCAGGCCCACCCACGGGGGGATCGTCGAGAACCACCGGGAGAGGTCGTTCACGAACTGAGGCATGAAGTCACTCTATGCGGCGGGCCCGTCCAGGAGCGACCGAAGTGTCGACACCAGTGCGCCGAGCCGAAGATCGCTCTTGTCGAGATAGGCGTCGACTCCCGCCTCCCAGGCAGCGGCCTGCTCGTCCGGCGAGGCTACCCCTGAAACCATCACGATTGGCACCCGGACGTTGCTGGCCCGCAGCGCCCGTACCAGGTCGACGCCGTTGGAACGGGGCATCGCATAGTCGACCACCAGGGCATCGAAGTTCCCACTCGAAATAGCCAGCAGGGCCAGGCGGGCGCTCTCAGCCACTTCCACGTCAAACCCACGCCCGCTCAGTGTTGCGGCGATGAGCTGGCGAACGCCGGCGGAGTCGTCAACCACGAGCACACGACGCCGCGGTCCCGGCCGCTGCTGTTGATGACGCGCCAACTCACCCAGGTAATTGGGGTCGACCACCACCATGACTTCGCCGCCACCCAGAAGGGCCGCGCCGGTGATGTTGCGGGAACCCTCGAGGATCGGGCCGAGAGCCTTGACCGCCACCCGCCTTCGGCCCAGTACCTCGCCGACGGCAACAGCCACCTGGCCCGAACGAGTTGTGAGAATCACCAGGTCGGAGGGCGGGCTCTGCGACTCCTGTCCCATGGCGTTGGCAAGCGAGAGCACCGGCAGATCCTGGGACTGGAAGCGGGCCCGGCGAATACCGTTTTGATCGACGGTGATCTCGGAGAGGGCAGGCATGATCGAGGCTTGCACGGAAGCTTCGGGCAAACCCCAGAAGTTGTCTCCGTCCGCCACCACAACGACGTTCTGAAGGACCAGGGAGACCGGGAGGGTCAATGTGATCGTGGTGCCGGTGCCCGGGTGCGAGTCGAGTTGGATTCCGCCGTTCACCCGCTCGAGGACTTCGGCCACGGTGGTCAGGCCGTCACCGGCGCCGGAGAAGTCGTGAGGTGTGTCGACCGTCGAGAAGCCGGAAACGAAGAGGAGCGACGAGAGGTCGGCGCCTTCGACCGACATACCCCGCTGACGAGCTGCTTCCGCCACTGCCTTCCAGTCAACCCCGCGGCCGTCGTCGGAGAGCACGATCGATACCTTGTCGCCCTCTCGTTTGGCCGTGAGGCTGAGGACCCCCGTGACCGACTTGCCCGCGGCGAGGCGCTCCTCGGGCGACTCGAGCCCGTGATCGACCGCGTTGACTAGGAGGTGACGGAGCGGCTCACGCATCAGTTCGACGATTTGGCGATCGAGTTCGATTTCCTCACCTGAAGCATCGAACCTGACGTCCTTGCCCAGCTTGCGACCGAGGTAGCGGACGAATTGGGGAAAGGTCTCGGTCGCCTGGCGCAATTGGGCGTTGGCGAGGGCTACGGCCAGGTCCTGGAGATGTCCGACCGCTTGGGAGAGCCGGCGGAGTTGTGACCTCCACGCTGCCATCAGCTTCTGCGGATCGGCCCCGTCAAACTGAACCAGGGCCAGGTCGGACAATGCCTCCGAGTCGAGGCTGACCTCGACGGCCTGGTTGATCAGTTGGTAGAGGTCGATCGTGTCTACCCGGGAGGCGCCCGACATCATCGAGCGCTCGACTGCTGCCAGCAGGCCACCCAACGAGGTCGGTCCGAATTCGTTCTGAGACTCGCGGCGGGCCAGGGCGAGGGGGATGCTGTCCTCGCTGGGGCTGCCACCGTGAAGAGCCACCTCGGTGCGGGTTATGGCCTCGCGAAGCTTGGCGGTCGTCCCGGTTTGTTCCTGCTCAGCCGCTTCGGGAAGAAAGACCGCGAGCTGTTCCAGGGCTCGCACCACAGCGCCGGTCGGGGTCAGATCACCCGACTCGATCCGCTTCCAGGCGTTCTCGAGCAAGGCCCCGGCGTGGCCGGTTTCGCTGAGCCCGATGACCCGGGAGGAGCCCTTGATGGTGTGGGCGTCCCTGACGAGGTCGGTGACGGACTCGGGAGTGAGCTGCTGAAGGGCCAGCTGACGGGCTCCGGCGGCAAGACGGCGCGACCGATCCACTACCTCACCGTGGTAGATCTCGATCAGTTCGGGCGGGAGAGAAGCGTCCACGTGCCTCAGTTCTCACTTGGGTTTGCAGGTAGAACATCGGCCACTGGCACACCCAAGTTGAGACGCCAGACGGCGGACTCCCCCCGAGGAACGAGCGATCCTACGGCACTTTTGGCTTACCTGCCGAGTCGGATCAGGCGTTTGCCAGCCAGGTCATTCCCATTCGATGGTCGCCGGAGGCTTAGAGGAGATGTCATAGGCGACCCGATTGATGCCGGGGACCTCGTTGATGACCCTGGAACTGATCCTCTCCAGAAGCTCATAGGGCAATCTGGCCCAGTCGGCGGTCATGGCATCCTCACTCGTGACCGCCCGCAGGATGAGCGGGTAGGCGTAGGTGCGACCGTCGCCCTGGACACCAACCGTCCGGATCGCCGGCAGCACCCCGAAGGCCTGCCAGATCGAACGATAGAGACCCGCCCGACGGATCTCTTCGAGGATGATCGTGTCGGCCGCCCGCAGGACTTCGAGTCGCTCGTCGGTTACCTCCCCGATGATCCGGACCGCCAGGCCCGGTCCCGGGAAGGGCTGACGCCAGACGATCTCCTCGGGTAGGCCAAGCTCCTCCCCTACTGCTCTGACCTCGTCCTTGAACAGATCGCGCAACGGCTCGACCAGTTCGAACTTCATGTCGTCGGGGAGCCCACCGACGTTGTGATGGGTCTTGATGGTGGCGGCGGTGCCGCTTCCGGACTCGATGACATCCGGATAGAGGGTGCCCTGGACCAGGAAGCGGGCGTCGGAAAGGTCGCCGGCCACTTCCTCGAACACGCGGATGAAAGTTTCGCCGATGACCATCCGCTTGGTTTCCGGGTCGGTGACACCGGCCAGTTTCTCGAGGAACCGATCGGCTGCTTTGACCTGGATGAGGTTGGTCTGGAAGTGACGACGGAAGGTCTCGTCGACCTGGTCGGCCTCGCCAGCTCGAAGCAAACCGTGGTCGACGAAGATGCAGGTGAGCTGATCACCGACGGCACGATGCACGAGGGCGGCGGCGACCGCAGAATCAACCCCACCCGACAGGCCACATACGACCTTGCCGTCACCGATCTGGGCGCGGATCCGATCAACCGCCTGCTCGATGATCGAGAGGCTGGTCCAGGACGGCGCCAATCCGCATACTTCATAGAGGAACTGCTTGAGAATCTCCTGACCGCGCGCGGTGTGGGACACCTCGGGATGGAACTGGAGGCCGTAGAGAGCGCGCTCGCGGTCCTCCATCGCCGCCACCGGCGACCCCTTCGAGGTGGCGGTGGTGACAAACCCCGGTGGGGGCTCGGTCACGCAATCCCCGTGGCTCATCCACACTTCGAGCCCGAGCGGAAGATCACCGAGCAGGAGCGACCCGGCGAACACATCGACGTCGGTGCGGCCGTACTCGGAGGTGCCGGTCGGGGAGACTCTTCCTCCAGCAATGTCGGCCAGAAGTTGATGGCCGTAACAGATGCCGAGTATCGGCACGCCGGCGTCGACGATCTCGGGATCCATCCGGTAGGCGTCGGTGGCATATACGGAGGCTGGGCCGCCCGAGAGGATGACACCGGCCGGTCGCCGGGCCTTGATCTCGGCGGCGGTGATGGTGCGGGGGACGATCTCCGAGTAAACGTGAGCTTCCCGGACCCGCCGAGCAATCAATTGTGCGTACTGAGCCCCAAAATCGATTACCAGGACTAGGTCCTGGTAATCGAGTGGTGCGTTTTGCGTTGTGCGTGGTGCGTCTTGGATTTGACTCACAACGCACCACCCACCACGCACCACTGTGGGCGAAGCCCACTCATCCCATTCCTACTCTTTGGGCCTTCTGCAGGCCTTTGCCTTCGGTCTGCAGCGATGGGCCCAGCATCACCTCGGCCTTCTGGAACTCCTTGAGGTCGGAGTATCCGCAGGTGGCCATCGAGACTCTGAGGGCACCGAACAGGTTGCGCCGGCCGTCGTTCTCGTGGGCCGGTCCGATCAGGATCTCGGCCAGGGTTCCCAGCCTTCCCACCTGAACCCGGGCTCCTCTTGGAAGCGTCGGGTGGAAGGTGGCCATGCCCCAGTGGTAACCGCGACCAGGGGCTTCCTCGGCCGACGCCAACGGAGATCCAATCATCACCGCATCCGCTCCACAGGCGATGGCCTTGGCAACGTCGCCGCCGGTGCGCATCCCGCCATCGGCGATGACATGGACGTAGCGACCGGTTTCGTCGAGGTGTCGAATGCGGGCGCCGGCAGCATCGGCAATCGCCGTCGCCTGCGGTACACCGACACCCAGGACACCCCGAGTGGTGCACGCAGCCCCTGGCCCTACGCCGACCAGAACCGCGGCTGCCCCGGTTCTCATCAGATGCAGGGCAGTGCTGTACGAGGCGCACCCACCGACGATGACCGGAGAATCGCACTCGGCGATGAACTGTTTGAGGTTGAGCGGCTCGACCCTGGTCGAAACGTGCTCGGCCGAAACCACCGTCCCCTGGATGACCAGGATGTCGAGGCCCGCAGCCAGCGCTGTCGGGGCCAGGTCGCGAACCCGTTGCGGGGTGAGGCTGGCGGCGGTGACCACCTTCTCAGCCTTCATCTCGGCGACGCGCTGGCCGACCAACTCGACTTTGATCGGCTCGAGATAGATCTCTTGCATGCGACGGGTGGCCTTCTCAGCCGGAAGGTCTGCGATCTCTTCGAAGTACGGCTCGGGATCCTCGTAGCGGGTCCAAAGCCCTTCGAGGTTCAAGACTCCGAGCCCGCCCAGGTGCCCGATGGCGGTGGCGGTCGCGGGACTGAGGGCGCCGTCCATCGCCGAGCCCATCATCGGGAGGGCGAAGCGGAAACCGTCAAGCTGCCAGGTGATATCGACATCGTCGGGGTCGCGCGTTCTTCGGCTCGGGACGATGGCAATGTCGTCCAATCCGTAGGCCTGTCGAGCCGTTTTGCCAATGCCGATATCGATCTCCATAAAGGCCTCCACCTGTCCAGCGCGTGAGTCGATTGTACGGCAGGTCGAACGACCGACAGGTGCGGCCGGTGGTCGTCAGGCGGGACGCCCCTTATTCTCATCTGGAATGGACATTCAGTCGCCGTCGATCGACCAATCGCCGACAACCAGATGGCGGGGGCGGGACTTTGTTCTGGTGATGATTGCCGGACTGGTCGTCGGCGGAGCCATGTACGCGGCGGGCTTCGAACTTGGTTGGAGCGACGAGACCCTTCTCGTGACTAGCGCCTTCGGCCAATACGGCGGGCACATCCTGGCGCTGGTGGCCCTGGCCCCCCGACGCGGTGGCAGTGCTTCTCTGGGCTTCTCGGTCTCACCTTCGGACGTCTGGTATGTGGGTCTCGGGCTGATCCTTCAAGCCACGCTCCCGCTTCTCTTCCTGCCGCTCGCCAACCTGGCCGGCGAAGGCGAGGCCGGGCAGGTCGTCAGCGATCAGATCCAACAACTCGGTGGCCTCGGCACCAGGATCGCCATGGCCGTCGTGGTCGCGGTGCTCGCCCCGATCACAGAGGAAGTGATGTTCCGGGGCGTGCTCCTCAAGGCACTCGGGGGCTTCGGCCGCATCGCGGCGATTGTCGTTTCAGCGCTGGTGTTTGCCGGCTTTCACCTCCTCGGTCTTTCGGGGGATCCTCTCCGGGGAGCCCTGCTGATCGTTCCCACCTTCTTTCTGATCGGTGTGATCCTGGCCCGGACGACCGTGCGGAAAGACCGGCTGGGACCGGCAATCTTCATCCACTCGGGCTTCAACCTTCTGGCGCTCCTGATCCTCCTGATGCCCCCCGACCTGGTCGACCGATTGCTCGAGAGTCAATAAGAAAGGAGGGGCACCCAACCGGCGGTGCCCCTCCTTCTCATAGGTTGCGGACTCGATCAGGCTGCGGGAACCAGGACCGTGTCGATGATGTGGACGGTGCCGTTGGCGGTTTGAACGTTGCCACAGATTGTTGCGGCAACACCGTTGACTTCGATCAGGTCACCGACCGCAACGAAGCTGAGATCAGCACCGTTGACGGTCGTGATCGAACCGGCCTCGGCCAGTGCGGCCATGTCCAGCGACTCTCCCCCCACTACGTGGTAGGTGAGGATCGAAGTCAGCAATTCCGGGTCGGCCAAGATCGCATTGAGATCCGCCTCAGGGATAGCCGCAAAGGCATCGTTGGTCGGAGCGAAGATCGTGAACGGGCCCTCACCATTGAGGGTGTCCACCAGACCCGCCTCGGACACGGCGGTCACCAGAGTCGACAGAACCGGATTGTTCGACGCAGCCGTGGCGGCTGGATCGTCGGCCATACCGGCGAAGCTGCCTTCCCCATCCATCGGAACCGCACCACAACCCGGACCGACGTTCATCCCCGTCATCGCGGTTGTCGTTGTAGTGGTCTCGGCGGTAGTGGTAGTTGCCGCGGTCGTCGCCGTGGTTTCGGCACTGCCGCCTCCGCAGGCAGCAGCCACAAGCGCCATCAAGGCGAGAACAGCCAGGAGGCGCAGATTTAGTTTGACATTCATCAGTGTTCCTTTCCGATGCCGTTGGTAGGCATCAGGAAGGGTTCGGAGTGAGAGGGAAGTCGGATTG
>JANMST010000531.1:0-1877 GCA_031389635.1 Acidimicrobiia bacterium
CGGCGAAGACGCGGTCGTCGAGTCGGATGCGGTGGTAGCGAACGGCACGGGTGAACAGGGGATCGCCCGTAGCCGACCGGCCTAAGCACCCTGAGCAGGGAGGACTCCTCGGAGGTGTGCTGGTCGACAATCACGATCGTGGTTCCCTGGCGATCCACCGCCAGGATCGGTTCGTTGGTGAAGGGCTGACGGCCCCGCATCTGCGGGGCAGACCGACCGGGTGGCTCCGCCCCCGGCCCTCGGCGCGGGCGTTCGTGGCTCGGCGGCCCAAGCGCTCGCTCCTCTTCGTTCACCATGGCGCCGAGGAACGCGGTCTCCTCGGTTTGCGCTACCGCTCGGCGCAATGGCCCTTCGAGCCAACGGGTTGACGGGACGGTTCGTGATCGACACCCGCTGGCACCGATCGACCCATCCCGAGGGCTGGTGTTTCCGAAGTGACCACCTGCCAGTTGCCCGGCTCGGCGTCCCGGGGCTGATGGACCCACCAATCTGCACGACGATCACAACACCACGGGCGACATCCCGGACAGGATCGACTACGCCAGTCTCACCTGGATGACCTACGGCCTGACCCGGAGGCCGACTCTCGTGACCCGACTCTTGGTGATGGCGTCGTCCGAGGTCTCGATCGTACCGCTATTGAAGAGATCTTGCACCGAGAGAAACGCCTGGAACCTCCGGCTAACTTCCTGGGTTACGCTCAGGCTGACCTTCGTGAAGCCGGGATAGTCGATGATATAGAGTTGCCGAACGTGCTCACCGTCATACGTTCCGTCTTCGTATGAGGTGTAGAGCTTGGTGTAGTCGTAGTTGAGGTGCCGCCCCGTCGGAGTGGCCGTGACCAGAATCACGGTCTTCGACAGGGTCACACTCGCCGTGATCGACGCGGTCCAATCCGCCACGTTGAGCAACCTGTCGCCCACGACGAGGTCTCCCTCGTAGTCCGGCGATAGCTTGGTGATGGTGCCCCTCAACGGCGAATAGGTTCCGAGCAGCGTCAGCCGCCCGAGGAAGAGCCGGCCCTCGAACTCCCATCCCTGGTTATGGATCTCGCCGATATTCTGGAACGTGCCTACTCGGAACCCGGCGGAATCCGCGTGGGTCACGACGAAATCGATTTGATCCTTCGGTCGTTGGTTGTAGTAGGTCGCCACGAACGAGGCTCGCCGTCCAAAGTACAACTCGAGCCCCGCATCGGCGCCGCGCAGCCGGGGCGGCCTGAGATTCGGATTGCCATGGTAGATCTCCCTCCGAAGCACGAACTCCTGGAGAAAGTTGCTGTGAATCGGCGACGGCACCGTCCCGTACGAGGCTCGAACTTTTGCCGTGACGTTCCCGAGCGTTCGGGTGTAGGCGACGCCTGCCCGGGGCGACCAGGCATAGTCCACCGGGATGGTCGTGGTGAGCTGCCGGTCGGCACGCAACCCGAACGTGAAGAACAGGTTGTTCGCCACGCCGAGGACCTCCTGGGCGTAGAAGGCGGAGCTATGGAGGTAGCGGCTTTGGACGAAGACATCGCCGCCGCGTGGAATCGAGCCGGCATTCGGATCGCCAACACCCTCCCAGCGGTAGAAGCGGGCCGTCCTCGCACTGTAGTCGGCGCCGAGGATCAAGGAGGAGGAAACCCTGGCGCCCAATCTCCAGTCGAACCCCATCCGGTATTTGGCGGAGGGTTGCGCCCAGGTGTTGATGGAGATGTACTGGGTGCCCAAGGTGTCCTTTGCCACCGTCGACCAATAGTCGGCCCCGACCTGCTCGAATCCGAGCGTTAGGTCGTGGGTCCAATGCGGGGTCGCCTGGTACCGGGCGTGGAGGTTGTACGACTGGGTCCGACTGACATTGAGCTCCTCGGCCGTGCTTAACCCAGCGAAAATCGA
>JANMST010000006.1:0-7258 GCA_031389635.1 Acidimicrobiia bacterium
TCACCGGGTGAATCTGAATGCAGGATCCGGCGGAAAGCGCCGGACATAGCATTAGGTTCGCGGTTTTACTCCTAGGAACTCGGCGATCCAGGGGGTGGCGGGGGCGGCTGCCAGGGTGGGGTAGGGGCCAGATTGGACCACGCGGCCGTCGCGCAATACCGCCACGCGATCCGAGATCACCTTCGCTTCTTCGTGGTTGTGAGTGACATAGAGAGCCGCAGCCCCTTCCCGGTCGAGAAGACCGCCGATGTCCTCGACGAGACGCTCTCTCAGCATGCGGTCGAGGGCGCCGACCGGTTCGTCGAGCATGACCAGCGGCGGGCGCGGCGCCAGGGTTCGGGCCAGGGCCACTCTTTGTTGCTCGCCGCCCGAGAGCCGGTCGACCCGGCGCAGGGCGAACCGCTCCAAGCCGACCCAGCCCAGGACCTCGCTGACCCGGCCCTGCACCTCATCGGCTGCGGCATTCTTCATACGGAGGCCGAAGGCGACGTTGTCGGCGACGGTCAGATGGGGGAAGAGCGCGTAGCTCTGGAACATGAGCCCGAAACCGCGCTCGTACACCGGCACTCCTGCCAGGTCTTTCCCGTCGAAAAGGATTCGCCCGGACTCGATTGTCTCAAGCCCGGCGATCGCGCGGAGCAGGGTCGACTTGCCCGAACCCGACGGGCCGAGCAGCGCCACCACCTCGCCGGCTCCAACCTCTAGCGAAGCTCCATCGAGCGCGGCCTTCTCGCCAAAACGCACAGTGACCTTCTCGACCACGAGCATCAGAACATTCCCGCCTCTGCCCCGCGAGCCCGATCAATCAACAGGACGATGGCCGCGGTCATCAATGCCAGCACCACCGCCAAGGCCATCGCAGTGGCGAAACTGGTAGAGCCAGGACGACCGAGGTAGCGAAAGATGAGAGCCGGTACGGTCGTGCTCGCCGGGCGTACCACGAAGGAGGTGGCTCCGAATTCGCCGAGAGAAACGACGGCGGCAAAGCCGGCGCCGACGGCCAGGGCGCGGGCGACGATCGGAAGGTCGATCTCACGCCACACGCGGGCCGGGGAGGCGCCGAGTACCGCGGCAGCCTCTCGAAGTTCGCGTTTGATCGAGCGGAGCAAGGGGAGCGTCGCCCGGACGACGAATGGAATCGCTACCAGGGCATGGGCGAGCGGGACCAGGGCGGCGGTTCCTCTCAGATCGATCGGTCGGTCCAGGGCGAGGAGGAACCCGAACCCGATAGTCACGGCCGATGTGCCGAGCGGGAGCATCAGGAGGAGGTCGAACCAGCTTCCTCCCCGGCGATTGGATAGCCACGAAGCGGCCAGGCCTCCCACCAAGACCGCGATCAGAGAGGCCACGATGGCGTATCCGAGGGAGTTGCCGATGGCGGGCAGCGGATCCACTGCTGAAGGAGTGTCGGTGACGAGAGATCTCCATCCGATTCCATTGCCGGCCATCGAGGCTCCGACCAATCCGACCAGCGGAATCGACAACAAGCCGAGCGAAACCGCGAGGATCGCCCAGGCTCCTCTCCGTTGACCTCCCGGCCGGGGAACGGGAAGCCGGGCCTCGGAGGCAAGGGTCAGGGCCGAGGCGCGCTTTTGGGTTCGGGCGGAGACGACGAGCATCGCGGTCACGGTTGCGAGTTGGATCAGTGAGAGAGCCGCCGCCACCGGAAGGTCGAGGAAGTTGACAGCCTGCTGGTAGATCTCCACCTCGAGCGTACGGAGACGGCCTTGTCCGAGGACGAGCACCGTACCGAACGAGGTGAAGCAAAATAGAAACACGATGGCCGAGGCTGACGCCAGGGCCGGTCCGATCAACGGCAAGGCGACAGTGCGGAATCGCCTGACCGGTGGAGCTCCGAGCACTGCCGCGGCCTCCTCGAGTGTCGGATCGATGCGGCTCCAAACCCCGCCAACGGTGCGCACTACAACGGCGACGTTGTAGAAGATGTGGGCCGCGATCAGCGCCCAAAGTCCGGCGTCGAAGACCGAGAGAAACGCAGCTCCGACGACCACTGTCGGAAGGACGAACGGAATCGTCACGAAGGCCTTGACCATGGCCTTGCCCCGGAAGTTGAACCGGGAAACCACCCATGTCAGGGGCAAGGCCGCCACCACCGTGAGGGCTGTCGAGAGTGTGGCCTGCCACAAGGTGAACCAGGCTGCCTCGATGAACCGCGGCCTGGTGAACGCGTCGGTCCAGCCTTCACCGCTCAACGACAACCAGAAGATTCGCACGAGCGGGTAGAGGAAAAAGTAGCCGAGAAACAGAACCGGGACTCCGAGCGTCAGCGCAATTCCCAACCGGCGGGGTTTCATCGGAAGATGTCGGACCATAGCTCCAGCCAGGACTGCCGGTTGGATTCGATCGTCATCGGATCCATCTGGACCGGGTTGGTGGGTATGACCGTGTGCTCGACGAACTCCGGAGGCAGGGCCGCTTCGGCACTGGCCGGAAAGACGAACCAGGTCAACGGGATCGTCTCCTGAAACTCTCTGGAAAGCATGAAGTCGATCAACAGGCCAGCCGGTCCGGGGTTGGGGGTCCCTGCCAGGATCCCGGCAAACTCGACCTGGCGATAACAACCGTCGGTGATGACACCGGTGGGAGCTTCGTCGAGAGGGGTCTCGGAGAAGATGACTTCGGCGGGAGGTGACGAGGCGTACGAGACCACCAGAGGTCTATCGCCCTCGCCCGCCCCGCCCGAGAATTCGCCGTAGTACGCCTCGGTCCATCCCGGGGCCACCAGGGCGCCGTTCTGCTCGAGGGCGATCCAATACGGCTGCCAGCCATCGTCACCGAAGAGAGCGATGGTTGATAGAAGAAAGGCCAGGCCGGGAGATGAAGTAGTGGGATCTTCGACGACCAGCATTCCCCTGTAGGCCGGGTCGATCAGATCGTCGAGGCCCGACGGAGGAGGGAGCAGGTCAGAGAACGCCGCCTTGTCGTAGTTGAGGCAGACGTCCCCGTAGTCGACGGGTGTCACCGAGTCGTCGGAAGCGCGCAGGTTGTCGGGAACCGAGCCGAGCCCCGACGATGTAAATGGTTCGAAGATGCCTGCTTCGACTGCCCTCGTCAGGAATGTGTCGTCGACTCCGAACATGACGTCGGCGAGGGGATTGTCGACGGTCAGGATGGCCTGATTGACCATGGCCCCGGCATCACCTGCCGCCAGGACTTCGACCAGATGTCCGCTCTCGGCGGTGAACTCGGCGAAGGTCTCGTCTGTGACTGCGTCCGCGAATGAGTCGTGCGCCATCAGCGTGATGGTTACCGGGCCGGTGTCGGCGCCCTTTCCCGCACAGGCAACGGCTATTGCAGTCAAGAGAATGACGGTGATGAAACGTCGCACGGTCACAGGTCCTTCGTTATTGGAGCCTTGAGCGGCCGTGGGCACTCCCTTCGCCGGCATGACCCGGATCAGGTTCCTACGGTCGGAGGCATTGCCGTTGAGGCATCCTCCCTCTCAGCCCGGTCCGCCGGGCTCCCGTGTGTTAGGAGGTCACTTTAGAGGACTCCGGGAAGGTTCCTACACCGTGGCGGTAGATAGACCCGCACATACGGAGCACCGTGCGAGTCGTGTGAAGGGTTTCGGACCCCTAGCCCTCGACGTAGGGCGTGATGACCAGGACGGCGTTGTGGCCGCCGAATCCGAATGAGTTCGAGACCACGGGACCGGGGGTCCAGTCGAGCGGTTCCCTCACGATCCGGGTGAGAGGAATCTCGCGGTCCTGCTCGGTGAGTCCGATATTGGGCGGCAACTGACGGCGCTCGATCGCCAGGACTGCAGTGGCGGCTTCGATGGCGCCGCTGGCTCCCAGGGCATGACCTGTCGTTCCCTTGATCGAGGAAACCGGAGGCTGGTCCTCCCCGAAGACGCGGGCGATGACCATGCCCTCGGTCAGGTCGTTGAGCCCGGTGCCGGTCCCATGGGCGTTGATGTAGGCGACATCCGACGGCCGCAGCCCGGCATCCTTCAAGGCGAGCTGGATAGCCCGCTCGGCGCCGTTGCCTTCAGGATGAGGGGCGGTTATGTGATGGGCGTCGGCGGTGGAGGCGGCGCCACCGATCTCGGCGAGGATCTTGGCTCCGCGAGATCGGGCTCGCTCCAGTTCTTCGAGGACCAGCAGGGCGGCCCCTTCACCGAGCACAAAGCCATCGCGATCCACCGAAAACGGGCGGGCGATACCGCTGGGTGACAATGCCTTGGCGGACGCGAACCCGGCTACGGTCGGACGTCTGACTGCTCCCTCGGCGCCACCAGCGACGGCGGCGTCGGCGTAACCCCACTGAATCGCCCGCAGGGCGTCGGAGATCGCCTGGGCACCGGCGGCGCAAGCCACCACCTGGGTAGTGGCAGGGCCGCCGAATCCGTACTTGATGGAGATGGCGGCGGCGGCGGCGTTGCACATCATCATCGGAATCAAGAGTGGAGACACCCTCGTTCCTTCCTCGTATGAGCCCTGGATCAACTCTTCAAGGGATGCCAGGCCACCGATCCCGGTTGCAACCGACACGGCGACCCGGTCGGGATCGGAGGTGAAGTCGCCGGCCTGATCGATGGCCTCAGCGGCGGCACCGAGGGCGAACTGTGAGAACCGGTCCAGGCGGCGGCTTTCCTTGCGGGGGATCCATGGTTCCGGATCCCACCCTCTGACCTCGTGGGGACCAACCCCGGGTTCGGTGAGGAGGCCTTTCCAAAAGCTCTCGGCGCCGATTCCGGTGGCGGCGATCACGCCCACCCCGGTGACGGCCACCCGTCTCTTCTTGCCCTCGCTTTCTGACATCACCCCCATTCTGCCTGAACCTGGGTCTACTTTGAAAGGCCGAGCCGGGTCTGGAGCCTTTGCATGGCAGCTATCCAGCCGTCCCGGTCGGTGGCCTTGCGCAACATGAAGTCGGCGACTTCGGGATGGGGGAGGATCAGGAATCGTTCAGCATCGATCCCGTCGACCACGATCGATGCCACTTCCTCGGCGGTCAGGGCGGTCCCGGCCAGGAGTTCGGCGACGACTCCGCCTTGTTCCAGCATCGGGGTGCGGACTCCTTGCGGGCACAGACAGGAGACCTTGACCCCTCTGTCGCCATAGGTGATGGAGATCCATTCGGCGAAGGCGACCGCCGCATGTTTGGTCACCGTGTATTGGGCGGCGCCAATGTTGCTCAGCAGTCCCGCCGCCGAAGCTGTAACCAGCAGGTAGCCGCCGCCCCGGGCGGTCCAGAGCGGGATCAGATAGCGGGCGGCGAAGACGTGGGCCTTGAAGTTGATCCCCAACATGCGGTCCCAGTCGTCGTCGGGGCTTTGCTCGTCACCCTCAAAGGCAATGCCGGCATTGGCGCAGAACAGATCGATCGGCCCGTAGTTGGCCTCGACTTCCTCGATCAGTCGGCGGTTGGAATCCTCATCGGCCACGTCGACCCTGAATGCATGGCCGTCGATCCCCTCCGCCACCCTCGTGGCTGTTTCCAGGTCGATGTCGGCGACGACCACTGCGCTGGCCCCCTCATGCGAGAACCTGCTCGCCAAGGCGGCTCCGATTCCGCTCCCGGCACCGGTAACGACCACGACTTTTCCGGTGACTCGCATGGCTTTCTCGCTTCTAGACGAAAACGACCCATACGACGAGGTCGTCGGAGAAGTCCTCGAATCGATGAGCCACTCCGGCCGCAACGAAGATTGCGTCGCCCGGGCCGAATGGTCGCCGGGAGTCACCGGCGGCGAACGAACCGGTCCCGGAAACGACCACATAGATCTCGTCTTGATCGTGGGGTTCCTGGGAGTCGCTGCCCCGCGGTGCGAGATCTCGATCGACACGCGGTCTTTGCGGAACAATTCGACGAAGCGCTCCTGGGCCGGGCCGGGCAGCCGGCTCAGACCTTCGAAGACCGTTCCCTGCCAGTGCTCCATCAGTCGGCGACCGAAAACAGGCCGGCAATGGCCAGGTCGGTCTCGGGGGCGAGGACCGCCGGCAGCAGCCCCGTCGCCAGAGGCAGAAGCTGGTGGCAGTAGAAGCGGGCAGTTCCGATTCTCCCGTCCAGGAACGCGGCGTCGCCCTGGCCTGCCGAAAGAAGTGAAGAGGCTGCCACAGCCGAACGGAGGTGAAACCAACCCCCGAGGACCGTGCCGAACATTCGAAGGTACGGAGTCGCCCCTGCCAAGACCTGGTTCGGATCCAGACGAAGTGAGGAGAGCATGTGATCGGTGGCGGTGCGGAGGGATTTCAGCTCGGTCTCGAGCGCGGTTGCCAGATCGGATAGGTCCCTTGGAGCCGAAGCCACGGTCGCCGAGATCCGATCGAACAGGTCGGAGGCCACCGCTCCTTGGCGCATTGGGAGCTTTCTCAGCACAAGGTCGATTGCCTGGATGCCGTTGGTCCCTTCGTAGATCGGGGCAATCCGGGAATCTCGATAGAACTGGGCGACACCGGTCTCTTCGACGTATCCCATCCCGCCATGGACCTGAATTCCCTGGGACGAAAGCTCGACGCCCAGGTCGGTGCTCCAGGCCTTGCTGACGGGAGTGAGCAGGGCGACCAGATCGCAGGCTGCGGCCCGCTCTTCCGTATCCTCGGCGTAGCGCTCCCGGTCGGAGGCCTCGGCACATGTGTACAAAAGGCCACGCATCGCTTCGACGTACGCCTTCATCGTCAGGAGCATCCTGCGGACGTCGGGATGAGCAATGATCGGCGAGTCGTCGGTGGACCCCATGGCCCTTCCTTGCTTGCGGATCCCGGCGAAGTCCAACGCTTGCTGATAGACCCGCTCACTGATGGCAAGGCCTTCGATTGCCACCCCTATGCGGGCATTGTTCATCATCGTGAACATGTATCGCATCCCCGCCTGCTCCTCGCCGATCAGGTAGCCGGTGGCACCTTCACCGTTGTCACCGAAGGACATCACGCATGTTGGTGAGGCGTGAATCCCCAACTTGTGCTCGAGCGAGACGACCTTGAGATCGTTGCGGATTCCGGGATTGCCGGCCTGGTCGGGGAGGAACTTGGGGACGATGAAGAGGGATATTCCCTTGGTGCCCGGAGGTGATCCGGGGGTCCTGGCGAGGACCAGGTGGATGATGTTCTCGGTCAGGTCGTGCTCACCCCAGGTGATGAAGATCTTCTGACCGAAGATCCGGTAGGAACCGTCGTCTCTCGGCTCCGCCCGGGTGCTGAGGGCGCCGACATCTGATCCGGCGTGAGGCTCGGTCAAGCACATAGTCCCGCTCCAGACCCCGGAGACGAGTTTGTGGAGATAGGTCGCTTGC
>JANMST010000022.1:0-6696 GCA_031389635.1 Acidimicrobiia bacterium
GCTTCGAGACGGTGCTTCGTCGTGACAGCACTGACACCCTGCGATGACTCGGTCTCGATCTGGGCGGCACCAACATCAAGGTCGTGGTTCTCGACGATGCGGGCGGGACCGAGCAAGTCGTTTACTCCGACACTGTCCCGACTCACGCCGAACGCGGCCCGGCCGCGGTGATCGATCGCCTTGTCGAAGGTGGTCGGGGCGTCATCGCCGCCGAGGTGCCAGCGCGGGCAGCCATCGGTGTGTCCACCAGGCCGGGCGCGATCGCGTTGAAGCGGATTCCGTTCGGCGCGTAATAGCAGGCGGCGGCCTTCCCCAACGACAGAGCTCCACCTTTTGCAGCAGCATAGGAATGCGTCGCAAACAGCCGTGGAGACGGATCCGTAGCGAGCACGCTGGAAATAGGGACGATCGAGCCAGGGCCCGGCTCATCGAGCATGATTCGAACCGCCGCACGGGCCGCGTGGAAAGCCGGGAGGCCGTTGAGGTCCATCGTGGTCCGCCAGCCCTCAGTCGTTGCTTCGTGCAGCGGTCCATCACCGAACCGCCGACCGGACCCACCAGCGACAGCGAAGAGCCCGTCGAGCCTTCCGAAACGCGAGCGACCCGTGGCGAAAGCAGCCTCGGTGGCGTCGCCATCGGTGAGGTCGACAGCAGTCCAGAAGGTCTCCGCACCCCGGGCAGCCAGATCTGAGGCAACATCTTCGGCTTCGTCGCTGTCGAGCGAGAACACCTGGACCCTGGCGCCCTCGGCGGCGAACCGCCGAGCCGCTGCCGCGGCGATGCCGGAAGCACACGGAGACAGCAACGACCTTTCCTTCCAGTGAGTTCATCACGGCTTGTTGATACCTGGTCACGACTCGAAGGGCAGGTGCCCTCGATGCGGCGGCCCGCCAGGACTGCCTAGCCTGCCGCCGTGCTGTTGCTCAATCGATTGTTGGGGCTCGCCTCAAACGGCTCGGGCCGATGACCACCGAGAGCTTGTTGCGTCAGTCGGTTGCGTCGCTGGTCGTCGCGGCCGTTTTCGCCTTGATCTATTTCGTCGCTGCTCGGCCGGGCACCGGTTCATCAGGCGCATGGCCCTCAAAGGTGAGCCCGGAGCCAGGGCGGCGACTCTGTGGTCGGTGGTCCGAAGGCTGCTGGTGATCGTGCTGGCGGTGACCGGACTGTTGACGGTCGCCTCCGCGGTTTGGGACCTTCCGTTGACGCCGTTCATTGCCCTGGGCTCGGCAGTCGGCATCGCCATCGGGCTTGGTGCCCAACAACTGATTCAAGATGTGGTTGCCGGCTTCTTCCTCCTTCTCGAAGACCAATACCGGATCGGCGACAGCGTCACCCTGGCGGGCACAAGTGGAGACGTCGAAGAGATTCGGTTGCGAGTCACGGTCCTTCGTGACGTTGGCGGCAACGTCCATTACATACCGAACGGAGAAATCCGCCTCGCCACCAACATGACCCGCGACTATGCCCAGGTGGTCCTCGACGTCACGGTCGGCTTCGAAACAGACGTCGATCGCGTCATTGCAATCCTCGGCGAAGAGGTCACCTCGATGGCAGGAGACGGGGAATGGACTGAAGCGTTTCTCGGCGCTCCCGAGGTCCTGGGCGTCGACCGAATCGGCGAATCCGGAGTGGTTGTGCGGGTGACCGCCAAAGTGCGACCCGCCGAGCGATGGAGGGTGCAACGCGAGGCCCTGCGACGCATCAAGAAGCGGCTCGACCTCGAGGAGATCGTTCTTCCCTGGAATCCAGTTCGGTTCTATCGGAGAGACGACGGGGCCGGCGGCGCCGTTCAATGACCCGGGACTTCGTCACCTTCTCGTCCGGTCGGAGCGTCTATCACCGGGTCGGCAATCTCCTTGACCTCACCTCAAGGAGAACTGGCGTTTCTGAAAGCGATCACGAATAGCAGTTCACGGGTCGCCGGCCACATCCCGGACGTCGGCTCACCGAACGGTCCCAAGACACCTCTCTGGGTGAGGTTCATGCGTTTCTCAAAGGCGCGAACTGATGTGTTGGTGTCCTGACCGGGCCGACCGTCGATCTCCTTTCCCTCGTACAGGGGCGGTGTCAGGGCCTGGAGAGCCTCCTGCACTCTCATCCATGTCTCTTTGTCCATCGCTTCCTCGCTCTCGCTCTCGGGCTGCGGACTTGCTGGAGTCCGCATTTCACTACTTGGTAGCGCCACTCCGCCGACGGTCGCCGGGTCGATCCCGGTGGCGAGGGAAGCCTTTGCGCAGTTGATCTGCCAGTGCATCCGGTCGTCGGCAAGATTTCGAAACACCGTATCGCCCCGCTTGGTGCGAATGGCACCGAGAGCCGATTGCAGCTCGGCGGGTTGGTCGGTAGCGGTCCCGGTGTTCTGGGACGGGTTGAGATCGATGGCAGACAAGTGGGCATGCAAGCTCGGATTACCGAAAGGCTTGTTGTCGATGTTACGACAGTTGGCCGTACCGCTCCCGCTCTCGCGAATTAGATAGCCGACCCGTCTCATTACGGCCGCGAAAGCGATCCAGGCCTCTTGCTGAGCCGGGTGGACCAGCAGCAGGATTTCACCCAAAGCATTCAAGGTCGTAGGGAACGAAACCCGAACCCCCATCGAGTGATCGCACTTCGGGTGACCCTCGGTCGTCTGCCCGACGACCGGCTCCGGAAATGCGTCTCGTATCTGCTGTGTGCTTGCCATCTCAGGTCCCCCAAGCGCCCGACAAACCAGCGCGAACGTTCAATGCCATCGCCTGGTTTTCAACGACGAAAGTTACCGCCGGAGCAAGGCTGATGACGAGTGATAGGCCTCAAAACCTCTGGCCGCAGAATCAAGCCTGCCAGGGTGTCTCGCCGCCGACAGCGCGGGCCGCGAATCCACGCAGCGCTTCGGCGACATCATCCTCGACCCCGGCTGTGCTCCCCAGACTCATAGCGTCGACATCAAACAGGGTGGCGGTCAGAACGGCCGCCGCCAGGTAGGTTCCCTGGATGCCGGGATGGCTGCCGTCGGCGTCGAACAGAGAGATGTCGCCTCGCTCAGATAGGCTCAACCACCACGCGGCTCCAACGGGTGCCACCTCCGCCCTCAACGCGTCTCCAAACTCGAGATAGGTCAAGGCGATCGCCGTCTGCATCGATTCGAACGTGGCGTAACCCAGACCGGGTGACCCGGCCAGATGGCCCCAAGTCATGAACAAGACCACGTCGGCACCATTGCCCGCGGCCAGAGCGGAGAGCTGCAACGCCGCCGGGTAGCTCACCTCCCGTGCGATGTCGGAAACAGCAGGAGCCATGCTCTGTTCCTGGAACACAACGAAGTCCCAGTCTCCATCCGAGATCAACGCGATCGTCTCGGCCGAGCGGCGTGATCCCGCCACCACCAACCGTTCGGGGCATGGGCGGTCACCTCGACATTGAGGTCGGCCGAACCTGCCAGATCCTGCACCATTCCCGCCAGATCGTTGGCGGCGGTGTGACTGTTGCCGATCAACAACACCCGAACGGCCTCACCCGAGCCACCCCCACACGCGCCCAGCGACAGGAAGAACACCAGCAGAAACCAGAACCGGATAAGCCATCCGCATCGATTCGGCGCAGGGACCGCCTTCGTAGATTGCCGGGAGGGACCAAGTCGACGCCCCCGACCGAACCCGATACTAAGGGCCGCCACCACGGAACCTGGAGGCCTGCCCGACGAACGGACGGAGAGTCCAGGATCTCTTCGATCGTCTCTAGGCTCGGTCCGTCGTGAGTGCCGTCTATCTAACCGCTGAGCCGAGCACGCTCGCAGAGGATGAACTCGGTGAAGGAGTCATCTGGGACGATCGAAGCAACTGCCTGACATGGGTGGACATTTCACGGGGGTTGGTGAATCGTTCGAAGTTGGCCGGAGGGAGCCTCAGCCCGCCGGAAAGCAGATCCGTCCATGAGACGGTTGGTGCCGTGGCTCTCGCCCAAGACGGTGGTTTGCTCGTGGCCGGGGCTCGACGGCTACATGCCATCGATCCTCAAGGAGTGGCTCACGCGGGTCCCGACCTGATCGGGCCGAACCATCGATGGCGGCTGAACGACGGAGCGGTTGACCCCGCCGGCAGATATCTCGTCGGAACCCTCGCTCTCGACGACTCCAAGAGTCAGGAGTCGCTGTTTCAGGTCGGATCCGACACCGGGATCAAGACAGTGCGCACCGGTCTGGGGGTTTCCAACGGAATCGACTGGTCTCCCTCCGGAGATCGGATCTATCACATCGACACCAATGCGCGCACTGTCTGGTCAGCGAGCTACGAAGTTGGGAGCGGTGCGATCGGTCGGTGGGAGACACAGTTCGAAGTTCGCGATGGATGGCCCGACGGTCTGACGGTGGACGCCGTTGGCAACCTGTGGATCGCGGTGTGGGGGGCAGGGCAAGTTCGTGAGTACTCGCCGGAAGGCGCGCTCGGAACCGTCGTCCAGGTCGAAGCCCCCAACACCTCTTGCGCGGCGTTCGTTGGCCCCGGGCTCGACCTCCTGGCCATCACTACCGCCAGAGAGGGCCTGTCCCCAGTCCGACTCGAGGAGCACCCGCTGTCGGGCGCGCTTTTCCTGGTGGCCACGAATGCGACCGGTCTCCCGGCCCGACGATGGGCCGAAAGCACGACCGCTCCCGAGTGGCCGGTGCAAGTTGGCAACGCGGCCGGGAAGGCGTAACGGCGATTGCGCGCCTTTGTCCTTCACGGTCCCCGCAACGCCAGGGTTGACGATGTCGATCCACCCACCGTCACCTCTGGCCTGGTGGGCGTCGAGGTTGAGCGCGTCGGCCTGTGCGGCACGGATGTCGAGCTTTTTACCGGCGAGATGGCCTACTTGAGTCAAGGCGTGGCTACCTACCCACTCCGGATCGGCCACGAGTGGACCGGTCGGGTCACCGAAGTAGGCGACGGCGTGGAGTCCGCCTGGATGGGCAAGAGAGTCACATGTGACACCATGATCGGGTGTGGGACCTGCCCGCGATGCCTGCGCGGTCGCAAGCACCTTTGCGAGTCCCGCTACGAGATTGGAATCCGCGACGGGTGGCCGGGCGCCCTGGCGGAGCGGATGGTCGCTCCCGTCCGGGCTCTCTACGAGATCCCTCCGTCGGTCTCGGTCCCCGCAGCCGCAATGGTCGAACCGGGCGGGAACGCGGTCCGGTGCATCAGGGCAGCATCCCTCGCCCCCGGCGATCGGCTCCTTGTCTTGGGCCCGGGCACGATCGGCCTTCTAGCTGCTCAGTTCGGCCTTTCCGCTGGTGTCGAGGTTCATGTGGTCGGTAGACATGAGTCGGACCTCGAGCTGGCCCTGTCATTCGGAGCACATCGTGTCTGGCTGGTGGAAGAACTGGAGCGCTCTCCAAACCTAACATTTGACGCCGTGATCGATGCGACCAACGACCCTGATGTGCCTTCGCAAAGCTTGCGCAGAGTCGAGCCGGGCGGGCGCGTGGTCTTCATCGGGCTGGCCGGACGGCCGAGCATGATTGACAGCCGTGAGATCGCCCTCGGCGACGTGACCGCTGTCGGACTACTAGGCGGATCGGCCGGGATCGAAGAAGCCATCCGCCACTACGAGAGTGGTGACGTCGTTCCCGACTCGTTGGTAGCCGAAGTGATCGGTCTCAACGAAGTGGCGAGCCGGCTCGAAGGGAATCGAGGGTCGTCGGCCGGGCGTGGACCCAAGGTCCACGTCGATCCCAGGATCGTCTAACGCTTCGAACGACTTCTACTGCACCTGAGCCAGATCCCGTGCTTGACATGCCGTTTGGCCCTATCTCGGACAGCGGATCGCCGATACGATTCGTCAGTGACCATCCCCTTTGGCCCTTTGTCGCGACAGCCATAGCACCCCTGGCATACTTCCGATTCTTCCGGCCCTGGCAGCTCACATGGGGAGCAACTGCCGACGAGGTCCGACGATCATTGCCAGGCGATGACTTGGTGGCCGATCCGACATTCAACGCGACACGGGCGATCACGATCGCCGCCCCGCCCGAGCAGATTTGGCCCTGGCTTCTTCAGGTGGGGGTGAAGCGGGCTGGCTGGTACTCGTACGACCTACTCGACAACCTCGGCCACGACAGCGCCCGCGAGATCATCCCGACGTTGCAGCAAGTGGCCGTCGGTGATGTGGTGCCGATGAGTCCCGATGGTCGGCAAGGGACCCGAGTCGTGGCCCTCGACCTCCCGCGCTCAATGATCTGGGGTACGCTCCCCGACACGACCTGGCTCTGGAACCTGGAGCCGCAGGCAGACGGCAAAACCCGCCTCATCACCCGCATTCGGTCACGCTACCGCTGGCTGTCGCCGACGATCGCGTTCTCCCTCCTCGTCGAGTTCACCGACATTTGGATGATCCGCAAGATGCTCCTCAACCTTCGGGAACGTGCCGAGACACTCGCACAGACCGAACCGCGCGAAGCGCTGCGGCCAGATCGTTGAACGGCCCCCATGTGGAAAGGCTGGAGGGGTGGAGCTGAGGGGATTTGAACCCCTGACCTCTTGCATGCCATGGGAGCGGGTTGTATCCCGATGTCCCGCGAGGTGTCCCGGAGTGCCAAGAAAACCAGCTTCCCACCAGCATTTCGTGCCTTGAGGCTCCAAAACCCAATGGCGACAGCGATTCTCGATCGGAGTGGTTTGGACCCCATTGGCTCCCCAACTGGCTCCCCACACCTATCCGGACAACGTCCGGACAGATGTT
>JANMST010000025.1:0-11627 GCA_031389635.1 Acidimicrobiia bacterium
TGAGCTCGCCTCCTGTCCCCCCGCTTGCGGGGGGACCGCTCGCCCAAAGCGGCGAGCTGTCCCCCCGCAAGCGGGGGGACAGCAGGCTTACCACCCACCACGGGTTTCATGACCCTGCCTCCCTCAGCGCCCCGCCAAACCTCTGGAGCGCGATCTCGACTTCTTCCGCGCTGATCGACAACGGGGGGGCGAATCGGACTGCGTCGGGGCGAACTGCGTTCACGATCAGCCCGAGGCCCCGGGCAGACTCGGCCACGGCCCCGGCTCTCTTCGAATCGAGCACGGCCGCCAGCAGCAAGCCCCTTCCTCTCACTTCGATCACACCAGGAAGTGACTCAAGACCCGTTCGCATTTGCTCCGACCTCGCCCGGCAGTTGGCGAGCAGTTGGCGATCCTCGATCTCGTCGAGAACCGCTAGCGCCGCCGCAGACACAACCGGCCCTCCGCCGAAAGTCGTGGCGTGGTCACCGGGTTGGAAGGCACTTGCAACCTTCTCGGTGGCGAGGCAAGCCCCGATCGGGAGACCGTTGGCAAGCGCCTTGGCGATCGTGGCGATGTCGGGTTCCAGACCCAGCGACTGCCACGAGAACCACTCCCCGGTCCGACCGATACCGGCCTGAACATCATCGAAGATCAACAGGGTCCCGGTCTCGTCACACAGGCGCCTGACTGCCTTGAGATAGTCGGGATCCAGCGGAATCACGCCGCCCTCCCCCTGCACAGTCTCCAGCATCACCGCCGCGGTCTCGGCATCGATCGTCGCTTCCAGTGCACCAATGTCGCCGGCGTCGATCTGGTGAAAGCCGGTCGGCAGCGGAGCGAACGTTGCCTGCTTGGCCGGCTGCCCGGTAGCGGCCAGGGTTGCCAGAGTCCGCCCGTGAAAGGAGTCGAGGAGCGAAACGACCTTGTAGCAACCAGGCCCTCGCATGGTTTGTCCGTAACGCCGGGCGAGTTTTATTGCTGCCTCGTTGGCGGTGGCACCGTCATTGCAGAAGAACACGCGGTCCAATCCGGAGAGCATCGTCAAGCGCTCGGCCAAGAGAACCATCGGTTCGGTGAAGTAGAGATTGGAGACGTGGACCAGGCTCGACATCTGGGCAGCCACCGCCGCAGCCACCCTCGGGTTTCCGTGACCCACCGCCACCACCGCCAACCCGCCGAGGCAATCGAGATAGCTGTTGCCGTCGGCATCGGTCAACCAGGAGCCGTTGCCGGAGACGAAGGCAACGGGTTGACGGCCGTAGGTCTGCATGACCACTGCCCTCTCCCGATCGATGATCCCGCTGGTTGCACTCATGGCGTCACCATCGTTCCGATGCCCTCAGGCGTGAACACCTCGAGCAGCAGGGCGTGCTGGATTCGACCGTCGAGGATGTGGGCCTGGGCGACTCCGCTGCGCAAGGCCTCGGCGCACGAGATCAGCTTGGGTCGCATACCGCCTTCGATCGATGGACCTTCCAGCATCTCCTCGAGTTGGGCGAGGTTCATCCGGGAGACCAGCGAGTCGGGGTCACTCCGATCGCGCCGGACTCCTTCGACATCAGTCAGGTAGACCAACTTCTGCGCCCCGAGAGCCCGCGCCAGGGCGCCGGCGGCCGTGTCGGCATTGAGGTTGTAGACGTGACCATCCTCCCCCGTTCCAAGCGGTGCGATCACCGGCACCAACCCGTCCTCGATTAGGCCGGAGATGAGCTCGACGTTGACCGATGCCACCTCGCCTACGTAACCAAGGCGCGGATCCTTAGGAACTGCTGAGAAGAGCCCGCCGTCAAGGCCGGTCAGGCCGACGGCGGGACAGCCGTGACGGTTGAGGAGGTGAACGATGTCCGGGTTGATCTCACCGGCCAGGATTCGTTGAACCACCCTGATGGTGGGGGCGTCAGTGATCCGAAGACCGTCGACAAACTTTGGGACGATTCCCTCCTTCTCCATGGCCGAGGAGATCTGGGGCCCGCCCCCATGGACGATGACGGGCCGCAATCCCACCATCGCCAGAAGCGTGATGTCGCCGGCGAAGCTCTGATGGAAGCCGCCCTCCTCCATGGTCGAGCCGCCGTACTTGACGACCACGGTCCGTCCTTTGAATGCCTGGATGTAGGGCAGGGCCTCCATAAGGATCTTTGCCTTGCCCATGGAATTGGCAATCCGGCTCTTGGCCAGATTGGGGGCGCTGTGACCGGTGGTCATGACCGTTCACCGTTGAAACGCACGTAGTCGGGCGTGAGATCAGTCGTGACGATCTCGGCCGCGCCAATCCCTCCGCCCACTGCCACGTCGATCACAAAGTCACCCGTCAGAAGCTTGGCGAGCTTCTGGTCGTCGAACGGAAATGCGAAGCCCTGATCGGCAACCCGGATGCCCTCGTAAGCGATCGACACGTCGGCCGGATCGACCTGGCATGCCCCCAGGGCAGCGAGGATGCGGCCCCAGTTGGGGTCGCCGCCGTAGAACGACGATCGCACCAAAGCCGAGTCGGCGATGGCGCGGCCGTAGCGCCGGGCGGATTCGTGATCGGGGGCGCCGCTCATCCGCAGCCTCACAACCCTGGAAGCACCCTCGGCGTCGGCCGCCATTTCGTACGCCAGCTTGCGGCAGGCAGACTCGACCGTCCGGCCAAACTCGTCGACCGCAGCAGGGGCTCCCCTTCCGGAAGCAAAAAGGAGCACTGTGTCGTTGGTCGATTCGCAACCGTCGACATTGAGCGAGTTGAAGGTGACGGGAACAGCATCAGCCAGGGCTCGACCAAGCGTCGCCGCGTCGACTGCGGCGTCGGTGGTGAGCACGCAAAGCATCGTCGCCATGTCGGGCCGCAACATCCCGGAACCCTTGGCCATGCCGCCCACCACGAACCCTTCCCCGTGGACCACGGTCGTCTTGGCGCGGGAGTCGGTGGTGAGAATTGCTTCGGCGGCGGCGGGACCACTGTCGCTGCTGGCCGACGCCACCAAGCCGGGGAGGGCCTCGATCATCCGACCGACTGGAAGACGTGAGCCGATCGAGCCGGTCGAGCACATCAGGATCAGCTCCGGATCGGCCCCAACGAGTTCGCCTACCCGCCCGGTGACCTCCTCTGCGTCTTTCACTCCGTCCGGTCCGGTGCCAGCGTTGGCCGATCCCGAGTTGAGAACCACCGCCCTCGCAGAACCCGCCATGAGTCGCTGACGGCTCAGAGTTACCGGGGCGGCGGCGGCACGATTGCGGGTGAAAACACCGGCGGCGGGAACCGCCTGGTCCTCGGCAATGACGATTGCCAGGTCGAGCCCTCCCGATGCCTTTATGCCGGCGGCGGCTCCGGCGGCAAGGAAGCCCCGGGCTGCGGTCACGCTCATGGCATCCATCCGGCGGTAGGCAGACCGGTCGTCTCATCGAGGTCGAACATGATGTTGGCGGCCTGGATGGCCTGACCGGCCGCGCCCTTCAAGAGATTGTCGATGGCGCATTGTGCGATCACCACACCCTGGCGGTGATCCACGAAAGCGGCGACCAGGGCCCGGTTCGACCCTGCCACCCACCGGGTCTGCGGCGGGCGATCGATCACCTCGACAAAGGGGCTCTTGTCGTAGGCAACTTTCAGCAAATCAGACGGCTGCACATTGGTGGCAGCCAGGCGGGCCGTGACCGTCGCCAGCAAGCCGCACTGAATCGGAACCAGGTGGGGAGTGAAGGTGACAACGGTGGTCGTCCCGGCATAGTTGTCGAGGGCCATCTCGATCTCGGGCCGATGGCGATGGGTGGTAACCCCGTAGGCGCGCACGCCTTCGGCCACCTCCCCGAACAACAACTCTTCTTTCAGGGCCCGGCCCGCCCCGGACACTCCCGACAGGCAGTCGGCCACGATCCCGGTCGGTTCGATCACTCCTTCTTTCAGGAGAGGGGCGATCGCCAGCAGCGTGGCGGTGGGATAACAGCCGGGCGAGGCGACCCGGTTGGCTCCCGAGAGATCGAACAGTTCGGGCAAGCCGTATCGCCAATGCCCGAGCTGGGTGGGGAGCGGATGGGGCGAACCGTACGCCTCCTCGTATCGAGCGGTCGTGTCGAGTCTGAAATCGCTCCCCAGATCGACCACCTTTACTCCCCGCTTGGAAAGCTCGTAGCCGATTGCGGCCGAGGCTCCGTGAGGCAGAGCGAGAAACGCCAGGTCGACCTCACCGGCGGCGGCAGAATCGCTGGGCCCGAGCGGACGATCGCCGTCAGGTAGCTGCGGATGCACCTCGCGCAGAACCCCACCGGCATGCGAGTGGGCGCCGAGATAGACGAGGTCGAAGCCGTCGTGGCGGTCGATGAGCTTGACCAGCTCACCACCGGCATACCCGGAAGCGCCAAAAACCGCAGTACGGATGCTCATGAGGTCGCCAAGTATACGCATATGCGGATAGGAGGCGAACGGTGCCATGGACGGCTCACCCTTTTCCGCGTCCTTGGGGCGTCGCACGTCCCACGTCTCATGTCTCACGTATGACGCGTGCCGCGCGGCGTGTGACGTGTGACGTGCGACGTCGGTGTGACGTCGGCGGGTGACCTAATCGGTCCCGCTCGCGCTCCGCTTCCCCCACCACTCTTTCACGATCTCAAACGCCTCTTCTTCCGAATATGGCCCATCCTCGATTCGGCGTTCGTACAACATTTCCATCACTTCGCCAATCAGGGGGCCGGGCGGAACCTTGAGAAACTGCATCACCTGATGGCCGTCGATCGGCGGCCGAAGACGGTCGAGTTCTTCCCGCTCGGTCAACTCGACGATCCTTGCTTCGAGATCGTCGATCCGTTGATTGATGGTGTCGGCTTTGCGTTTGTTAGCAGTAGTGACGTCGCACCGGACGAGTTCGTTGAGCCGTTCGACCAACGGCCCGGCGTCACGCACATACCGGCGAACGGCCGAATCGGTCCATCCCATCTTGAGGGTATGCGGTCGCAAGTGCAGAAAAACGAGACGCGAAACCATGTCGACGATGTCGTTGGAGAATCGCAATGCCCGCAACCGCTCCCTGGTGATCCGTTGTCCGACAACCTCGTGATGGTGGAATGTGACGCCATCGGGCCCGAAGGATCTCGTAGCCGGTTTGCCGACGTCGTGCATCAGCGCCGCCAGGCGCAGCACCAGATCTGGCGTCGTCTTGTCGACGACCGCAAGTGTGTGGGCGAGGACGTCCTTGTGTTGATGCACCGGGTCCTGCTCCATGGCCAGCGCCGAAAGCTCTGGAAAGAAGTAGCCGGCCAACCCCGATCTAACGACACCCGCCAGGGCCAGGCCGGGGCTCGGAGCCACGACCAGCTTGGAGATCTCATCGCGGATCCGCTCGGCTGAGATAATCGAGATCCTCTCCGCCATCCTGACGACGGCCGCCTCGGCACCAGGGTCCATCTGAAAGCCGAGGCTGGCCTGGAAACGGAATAGACGGAGCATGCGCAACGGGTCGTCCGAGAAGGAGATCTCAGGATCGAGCGGGGTTCGCAGCAGGCTCTTAGCCAGATCTGCCAACCCACCGAAGGGATCGACAGCTTCCAGATCCGGCACGCGGAGCGCAATCGCATTGACGGTGAAGTCGCGTCGGGACAGGTCGGTCTCGATATCGGTCGAGAAGGTGACTTTCGGCTTGCGACTGTCGTCCCGGTAGATCTCGGATCGAAACGTCGTGATCTCGGCGAGGAACTCGCCCTTGCGAACACCGATGGTCCCGAAGGCTTCACCGACCCGGTAGACGGCATCGGCCCAGTTCGACACGAGAGCCCTGATCTCGACCGGCTTGGCATCAGTGGCGAAGTCGAGGTCCTCGTGCTCGCGATCCAGAATGGCATCGCGCACCGATCCACCGACAAGGTAGAGGCTGTGTCCGGCCGAGGCGAAGAGGGAAGCGAGTTCGAGTGTGGGGCTACCCGGCTCCACCAGCCAACGAAGCCGGGCTGGGGTCATAGCCAGAGGATAAGCCGAGGAGTCGTGCGTGGTGAGTGGTGGGTGGTGCGTTCAGATCCCGAACCTCAAACCCTCAGCGCAATGGAAAGCGAACTATGGGGATCCACCCCGAGTGCTGAAGAACGCCGAAGGGCAGGGCTTCCGCTCCTTCTTTGGTGTGTGAGCGTCGGCCTACTACTTCTTTGGCGTGTGAGCGGCGCCGGCGAAGCTCGCGCGCCAAAGAAGCTGGAGTGCGACGCCCACGCACCAAAGAAGCATCCCAGCCAGGACCGTTCCTTCGGTGATTCCGAACTTCGACGCCAACGGAAGACCCCCACCACCTACCACTCGCCCTCAAGACACTGGCCGCCGGCGCCGATAGGAAACCGTATACCGGGAAGGGATCGCGGCTTCAATGGACATCTCGATAGAAGAACTGCTTCAGCGCACTGTCTCTGCTGGCGCGTCCGATCTCCATCTCAAGGTGGGGGCGCCGCCAGTGATCCGCGTTGCGGGCGAGTTGAGACGGCTTCATGGGCTGCAGACTCTTCGCCCTGAAGACACCGAGACTTTGGGCCAACAAATCTTTACCCAGCGCGCCGTCAAGGAATTCAAAGAGCGGGGTGAAGCCGACTTCGCGTTCGGACGCCCCGAGCTCGGTCGCTTCCGCGTCACTGCCTTCCGCCAGCGCGGTTCGGTCAGCCTGGTCATGCGACGGGTCCCGTCGGAGTCGCCTAGTTTCGAAGAGCTTGGCCTTCCCGCAGTAATCCGTCGGCTGGCGAATGAGGAAAAGGGAATGATCCTCGTCACCGGGCCTTCCGGATCGGGCAAGAGCTCGACCATGGCTGCGATCGTTGATCACATCAACAGCACCCGCCCGGTCTCGATCATCACCGTCGAGGACCCAATCGAAATTCTCCACCCGGACAAGCTTGCGATCGTCGCCCAGCGCGAGGTCGGGGTCGATACCTCGAACTTCGCCGAAGCGGTACACCGCGCCGTACGCCAGGACGCGGATGTAATCGTCATCTCGCATATCGACGATCACGAGACCGCCAAGGCGGCCATTGGCGCTGCCGAGACCGGCCACCTCGTGATCTCCTCGATGCATACCGTCGATCCTTCCGACACCATCACCCGCTTGGTCGGGTACTTTCCACCTTCCGAGCACGATCTCGTTCGGCGCCAGCTTGCGGCTCACTTGAAAGTGATCCTGAGCCAGAGGCTCCTCGAGACCAGCGACGGTGGATCCCGGGTGCTGGCCACCGAGCTTCTCACCACCAATGAGCGCGTCCGGGAACGGGTGCTCGATGTGGCCCTGACCGCCACTATCGACGAGGTCATGAAGGAATCCGAGTTCTTCGGGATGCATACTTTCGACCAGACGCTTCAGCATCTGGTTCTTTCCCGGAGAATCGCGGTTCGCTCCGCTCTCCCCCACGTCCGCAACCCTCACGAGTTGCGAGCCCGAGCCCTCGAAGCCGGGTTAGAGGTATAGGCCGCCTTCGACGGAGCCGCCTCCGGCGGCGGCTCGAAGTTTGAGGTCAGAAGTCCAACGGCCGAATTCCTACCTCAAACCTCAAACCTCGAATTCCCAATCGGAATCACCGTTCCCGACGGAGTCGTCCGGGTCAACCCCGTGAATTGCCCTACTCCATTTGGTAGCACTCTCACATCAGTGTTGGAACAACCGCCGTCTTCCTCACGCTGGTAAGTGACGCTGTACGTCTCCGGTCGCCACGGCCGATCATCCAGGGTCACCCCGGCCGGGTCTGACCACACTGCCGCCACCGAGGGTGCGTCACACCTGGCAAACACCTCGGACCACACCATCGCCAACGTCAACCCCTCACCGCCAGAGCGCACTCGGCGGACCAGGGTTGTCACGTTCGTAGCCAGGCTGGTCACTTCGCCCGCCCACCATCCCGGCTCATCGACCCGGATGCGAAGTCGGTACTTCTGCTCCGGCGCCCACGGGTAGTCGCGCGTGTTGACGTTGCCGAGGGTCGATGGAAGCACGGAGTCGGAGCCTTCGAGGATCGAGCCGTCCTTCGCATATCCGCCCCAGTTGACAGCACCCGACCCGGGGTATGACGGGTGCCATTGCAATCCGAGATGGGCGCCACCACTGATGCCGGCAGGTCCCGTGAAACTCGCCTGCAATGCCCAGAAATACAACTCCGCGACAGCCGGCGCAACCGCTATCTGAATCGTCACCGAAACCTCCGAGAGAACCTCCCGCGGGCCCCAGTGCAGATGGAGTGACGAGGCACGATTCGACGACGTCGGATAACCACGAACCCGGGTAGCGGTCACAGTGACCAGTACTGGCTGGCCACAGCCTTTGCCCTTGCAACGCTTTGAAAGGCCTCGTCGGTCGATCGGAACTCCCGGCCAAGTTGGGGCGTCTCCCCAAAGAGACCGCGCAGCGAAGAGGCCACCGACGTTGTCAGCGCCGGTAAGTGGTAGCCGCCTTCTAGGAAGAGCATGACCGGTTTGTTGCCCCGAACTTCGTCGAGACGAGATGCCATCCACCCGAAGTCGCCGGCTTCGAGTCTCAACTCGGCCAACGGGTCTTCGGAATGAGCGTCGTATCCGGCGCTGACCAGGATCCAATCGGCGTCGAACTGGCCCAGGACCGGGTAGACGATCTCGTTCCAGGCCATTTGGTAAGCGTCCCCGGCGGTCCCGGCCGGAACCGGGATGTTGACGGTGGCCCCGACCCCGGGCCCTTCACCCACCTCCTCAGCTCGGCCCTCGTAGGGATAGAAAGGAAACTGGTGAATGCTCACGTACAGCACCGTTGGGTCGTGATAGAACATCGCCTGGGTGCCGTTCCCGTGATGGACGTCCCAATCGACTATCGCCACCCTGGCGCCCTGCGACGTCAGCAGGCCTGCCGTGACCCCGATGTTGTTGAGTAGGCAGAAACCCATGGCACGGTTGGGAGTGGCATGGTGGCCGGGTGGCCTCAGGGCCAGAAACGCGATCCTGAGGTCGTCCGACGCGGCTATCTCGGCCGCCGCGGCGGGCCCCGACCCGGCGGCCCGCAATGCCGCCTCCCAGCTTGTCGGCACCACGACCGTGTCGGGATCGAGGTGTCCGCCTCCGGCATCACAGAACCTCTCGACCGCGTCGAGATATGCCGGGACGTGAACCAACTCAAGCACCTCGCGTTCCGCCTTGGGCGGACTCAGCCTGCGGATCGGAACGCCGGAATCCTCCACCCCGTGCTCCACGGCCCGAAGGCGGGCGGTTCGTTCCGGGTGGTACGGGCCTGTCTGATGCTGACTGAAGATGGGATGGGTTACGTAGAGCACCGCTGCATCACGAGAGGCCGGCACCTCCGTACTCTCCCACAGGTGTCACTTAGAGGACGAATGGAACGCCTCCGCCTGCGGGGGGCCTGGCCGGGCCGCGTCGAGATAACTGCCGGCTGGGCCAAGGCCACGGTCCGCCCCTGGAACGACGACATCGACGCCGCCTCGATCAGGCTCGAACGGGGCGGGGCTCGGTTCCTCACCTCCTGCGCACGAATAGCCGCCGAGTGGTCTCCGGAAGTGCTGTCCCCTGCGACCTTGCCTTCGGCTATGGCGCTCTGGCGCGAGGCAGGCTTCGTCGAAACCGACCGGCTGCTCTTGATGGAGCATGACCTCACCTCAGTCGACCGTCCAATTGCTGTCATAGATTCGGGTGGAGTGGAACCGATCGAAGAGCTCCACGCGATCGATTCGAAGGCCTTCGCCCCCCGCTGGAGGTTGGGGCGGCTAGGCCTGACCGAGAGCGTCTCCGCCACCAACCGGTCGGTGGTGTTCAGGGTCGCGGCCAACGACGGCTGCGTCGGATTTGCCATTGCCGGAGTTGCCCTTGGTGCCGGCTATCTCCAACGACTGGCGGTGTCACCGGTCGTCCGCGGGCAAGGACTCGGCTCGGACCTGGTTCGCGCCTCCCTCCGGTGGGCGCGGGGACACGGCGCTCGCTCGATGCTGGTCAACACTCAGACTGACAACCTGGCGGCTGCCTCGATCTATCGACGGCTCGGATTCAATGACGTCCCCGGTGGTCTCTTGCTGTTCAAGTACGACCCGTCCCGACCAGGGGAATAGTGCCTCCTCCCCTACCACCTCGTTACCGCCTTGAAGTGAGATTGGGTCGCGACCAGGACATCGAAGAATGGCTGGCGACCGATCTCAACCTTGATCGGCCGGTGCTCATTCGCATCCTTGGGCCGGATGCCTCCGAAAAGCGTCGTCACGAGTTCCTCACCACCGTCCGGGCAGCCGCGGCCGTCATCCATCCCCATCTCGAGCCGATCTACGCAGCCGAGGAGGTAGCGGGCGGTGCCTACGCAGTGTCGGAGTGGAGCGGAGGTCTGACTCTGGAAAGCAGGCTGGCAGGCGGCGACACCCTGGACCCGTCGGAATTCGCCGCCAACGCCGCCGGGCTGGCGGGGGCGCTGGCGGCCCTCCATGAAGCAGGTTTGGTGCACGGGGCCATCGATTCGGGTTCGGTCATGTACACCGTTTCCCGACCGGCCCGCCTGGGTGGCTTTGGGCGGCCCCAGCGCTATCTCACCACCCCGGTGGGCGATGTCACCGACCTCGCGGTGGTTCTCGAGCAGTCACTCACCGGTATCGCTCAGGGAGGACCACCCCCGTCGGAGATGGTCGATGGTCTTCCCAGGGCCGTGGACCAGGCCCTCGCCGAAGCCCGGGAGGGCCGGCTCGACGCCCAGGGACTGGCTGTGGTGCTCGAGGCAATTCCTCGCCCAGCGCCCGTCGAACCAGAGGACCTCCAGCGCTGGAAGCGCGTGCCTCTGTTGGCCACCGCCCTGATCCTCGTCGCCATCGCGCTCATCGCCCTGGGGCGGGTCCTGGCCGGTGACGTGACCGTCCCCGTCATTCCGGGCCCTTCGGCTTCGGCCCCGACCTCATCGACAACCTCTTCAACGACGACCACCACTCAGCCCGGATCGCCGGTGCCGGTCCTGATCGCCGCCGCCACAACATTTGACCCCCACGGCGAAGGAGGGGAGAACGATGGTTCGATAGGCCTCGTGATCGACGGCGACCCCGCGACGACCTGGCGCACTGAGAGGTACCGCGACCCGATCGAACTGTTGAAGCCGGGAGTCGGTCTGACGGTTGCCGTGGCTGGCACGCCCGGGTCGATTGAGCTTCTCGGTCTCAGCACAGGGGTGGTATTTCAGATCTTCTGGTCGGAGTCACGGCCACCTGAGCCGTCACAGTGGGAACAGGTCGTATCGGGCCGATTCGAAGGTGCTCCGCTGACGATTCAGCTTCCTCCCCGTGATGGCGGCAACTGGTTGGTCTGGTTCACGTCGCTTCCCGCCCAACCTGACGGTGATTACTGGTCAACCGTCGGAGAGATACGCTTCTCCTGATGACCACCGGCCCGGACGATGCCACCCTGCTCGTCATGGTCGTCGAGGGAGACCACGACGCCTTCACCACCCTTATGCGTCGGCACGAAGACCGGGTCTTTGCGGTCTGTCTGCGCATCATGAGCAACCGCACCTCGGCCCTCGACGCCACCCAGGAAACCTTTCTAACCCTTTACCGCAAGGCGAACCAGTATCGGGCCACGGCAGCCGTGGGCACCTGGCTCTACCGGATTGCGGTGAACACTTGCTACGACCTCCTCCGCAAAGAGAGAAGGCGACCGTCAGAGGCGATGCCGAGCTACCTCGACCCCGCCGATCCGCATGCCGAAGACC
>JANMST010000027.1:0-4478 GCA_031389635.1 Acidimicrobiia bacterium
GGAATCGTCGCCATCATCGCCCTTCTGGCTGTCGTGGCCTTCTTGCCCGGACCGGCGTGGGCCCTCGCCCAGCTCTTGCGGAGACGGGTGTTCCTGGTTGCGATCGTCGTGCTCCTCGTGGCCACATGGAGAGTCCTGCTCGGCTCGGACCCGGTTAGCTCGGAACCCGCCACCGGCGGGTTCTTTGAGACCGTCGATGCCGTATTCGGTCTGGCGATTTTGTGGGCGATCGTCGGGGGCGACTTTGGCGGCTACGGCAAACGAGAAGAAGAGACCGCCACCGGACTTGGATATGGCTTCATCGTCTCCGGACTTGTCTTTGTGATGGCCGGTGCCGCCCTCACCCAAAGGCTCGGTGGGCCTCCGACCGATCTCCTCCTCTTTGGAGCCGGGACGGCCGGTGCTGTCCTCGCCTTGATATGGGTACCGCTCATGGAAGTGGACGGGCTCGGTGGGCTCAATGCATCGAGCACATGGTCGGTCGAGACCCTCGTTCCCATTATTCCGCCGCGCGTTCTTTACGTACTTGTGACCGGGGCTTCAGTGGCCGGTTCGGTGTTGGTCGAAGCCGATGTCCTGCGCTCGGCTGCGGATGTTGCGCTCAGTCTCGTGGCTCCCGGGCTCGGAGTCCTGTTGATCGACGCCTATGTCATGCGGGGTGGTGCGCACTCCGCCGATGAACTGCTTCGATGGCGCGGGGAGTACGGCTGGCTCAACCCTTTCGGGTTCTTCAGTTGGGTGGTCGGGGCGGCGGTGACTCTCTGGCTGCGACCGAAATCCGACGTCACCAGGGACTGGTTTCCTTCCTGGCCCGGAGACGGACCCGGAGGTCTTCCGGGATTGCTGATCGGTTGTGCCGTGGCATCGGTGGTTTACTTCGTGATAGGAAGGTTGATCTTCTCCGCCTCGGGCCGCGTCTATCGATTGCGGTTTTGAACACCAGACGCCAGACATTGCGTGGTGCGTGATGCGTGGTGGGTGGTGCGTTCAAACCAGAGACGCCAGACGCTAGACGCCAGACGGAACGTTCCTAGGCGCCGTCTAGTGACCCGCCGTTGTTCTCAGGAGACCGGAATTCAGGCGGTTCCGGTTCTCTCGCCGCCGGGATCGAAATCAATCGCTCTCTCATGGCCCAGATGACACCCACGACTCCACCGATCACAGCAAGTGTTCTGACAATCCGTTTCACGACCGCAGGCTAACGGGCCGACGCCTGGCTTCCGGTCTGGCGTCTGGCGTCTCATAGTCCGCGACTCGCGCCTGACTTGTCCGGTACCGTGCCCGTGTGAAGGTCGACTACTACCTGTCGCCGGGGACGCCTCTGGCTTACGTCGAAGCAGAAGCCGTCAAGGCGGCCGCTTTTGGATACGACGGATTCTTCGCAGCCGAGACGGCTCATGAGCCTTTCATGGCCCTGGCACTGGCTGCCAAGACCGCTCCCGATCTCACTCTGGGAACCGCGATCGCGCTGGCGTTTCCCCGGTCTCCAATGATCACTGCCAACATCGCCTGGGACCTGGCCGCCTTCACCGACGGCAAGTTCATTCTCGGCCTCGGTACTCAGGTCAAGGCTCACATCACCCGGCGCTTCTCAGGGGAGTGGTTGCCTCCCGGCCCCAGGATGCGGGATTACCTGCAGTCCCTGAGGGCGATATTCAACACCTGGCAGTCGGGGGAGCCTCTCAACTATGAGGGAGAGTTTTACCGCTTCTCTCTCATGACTCCGTTCTTCAATCCGGGGCCGATCAAACATCCGGACGTGCCGCTGGCGATCGCCGGGGTCGGTCCGTACATGTGCAAGCTGGCGGGTGAGCTGTGCCAGGCGTTCCACGTTCATCCATTTCATACCGTTAAGTATCTCGATGATGTCGTCCTCCCACAGATGCTCGCCGGGACTGAGGCGACGGGTCGGGCCCTGAGCGAGATCGAACGCATCGCCACGGTCTTCGTCGTCACGGGTCACGACCAGTCGGAGATCGAGCAGGCCATGGAGCCGGTCCGTCAACAGATCGCCTTCTACGCCTCGACACCCGACTACGCAGCCGTGCTCGAACTTCACGGCTGGGACTTCGCAGAGAAACTCCGCGGGATGAGTCGCCGGGGGGAGTGGGGTGAGATGGCCGCCGTCATCCCTGACGAGATGATTGGCGAAGTGGCGGTTGTGGCCCCCATCGACCAGCTCGGTGAGGCGATCAGAGAGCGATACGGCGATCGGGTTCAGCGGATCGGTTACTACGCGCTCGACGGCGGCTCCTCATGGTCCCCTGAGGAATGGTCGCACCTCATCGCCAGCACCCGCGGTTGAGCTGCTTAGTCCACGGGATCGAACGGCCGGCGCAGGTCGAGAGTCGCACCCGCGAGATGGCCGACATCGTTGAATCCGACCAGGCGCACTTCGTTTGCGGAGTCGGCGTCGATCTCGATCGTGGTGATTGAGGTGTTGCCGAGCGCCCCCAGCTTTCCCATGAAGATGTTGCCCCCGGCGGGGAACCCGGCTGCCCACAGGGCCAGGTTGAGTCCCGCGCCACCGTGCGTGCACAGAACGATCACGCCCCCCGAGGCGGCATGCTCGCGGGCTGCCGTGACCACTCGCTGGCGCACTGCAGCCCATTGCTCACCTCCGGGACGGAGAACGTCTTGTCCTGTCCGGTAGGAAGCCCACAGGTCGGGCCAGCGGGCCGATATCTCTCCGGGTAGGAGCCCGCTCCACTCACCGTTGCTGATCTCGCGCAGGCGTGGGTCACGTTCGATCGAAATACCGATTGCCGCGGCCAGCGGAGTGATGGTGTCGATGGCGCGGCTCAGGTCTGAAGAGACGATCCGATCGATCGGGGTGGACTGGAGCCGGGCGGCCAGAGCGCCCGCCTGAAGGTGGCCGAGGTCGTCGAGGGGCACGTCGGTCTGTCCGATGAACCGGTGTTCGGCGTTTCCTTGGGCGTGTCCGTGTCGGATCACGAGTAGCTTCGTCATCAGGTCACGGCGGCGGTTGCCGTGTCCACCCTCGGGTCGGCCGCGGCCGTTCGCTTCCCTTGCTCATCGATGGTTATGAGCGAGACGGGTCCCCAACCATGCTGGACGTCGGATCGAACCGAGACTTGGTGACCGAGCCGCTTGAGGTGATCGATCGTCTCGCGCGGGGTGTGAGCCTCGACGGCCACGACAGGATTGCCGCCATCGACCGGATCGACCATCCAGCGTGGTCTGGCCTGCGCCTCCGCTGGTTCGATGTCCGCCCGGAGACACCGCACCGCCACCTGCAGCAGTAGTTGGGGCTGATAGTCGCCTCCCCGGGTGCCGAGGAGGCATGCGATCTGATTCCCTTTGGTCCACAGCGACGGAGACAAGGTGTGAAGCGGTCGCTTGCCGGGCGCGAGTTCGTTGGGATGGCCAGGGCGGAGGTCGAATCCTGCTCCCCGATTGTGCAGGAAGAAGCCGGCGTCTCCGGCACCCAGGCCTGAACCGATGCCCATGAAGTTGGATTGGATGAACGACACGGCCAGTCCGGCTGCGTCGATCACAGCGAGATAGGCGGTCCCGCCCGGCGCCGGTGGGGGAGAGGCGAAGTCACCTGCCCGGCCGCGGTCGACGCGGCGAGCGCGCTCGGCGATGCGTTCGTCTGAGACCAAAGTTGCGGGGGGTTCGGGGGCAAACGCCGGATCGGAGATGAGGTCGTTGCGATCTGCCGCCATCGACCGGTAGGCCTCGATTGCCAGGTGCCAGGACCGCGGGTCTTCCGGATTCTCGGGTGGCCCGAGCCGGTCGAAAACCGCTCCGGAGCCAATGGTCAGGTATCCCTGGGAGTTGGGTGGCACCACCCATCCTGTCAGCCCGAAGACCTCGGTGCCGAGCGGTTCGGTCCATTCGGACTGAACCTGTTCCAGATCGGCGAGGGTTACGACTCCTGCGGTTGCCTTGAGGATTCCTTTCCCGGCCCGGCCCAGATAGAAGCCATCGCGCCCCATGGCTGCGATGGTTTCGAGGGTCGATACCAGGTCGGGGCGCCGGAGCCGCTCACCGACGGCCGGGGGATTGCCTCGTGGATAGAGGACCTGGGCGGCACTCTGGCGAGCCAACTCCCGGCGACGCGAAAGGGCTCCGACCAGCTCGATCGAAGCCGGAAAACCGTCCGACGCCAACCTGATCGCCGAGGCCAGCAATTCCGGCATGGCCTGGCTGCCGTAGCGGGCGATCAGCGCCTCCCAGCCATCGACGCAACCCGGGACCGTGATCGTCTGAGGGTCGAACGGAGGCATCGTCCGGTGTCCCTGCGCGCGGAGCTTTTCGGGATCGGCGCCTGTGCCCGCCCGGCCCGACGAGTTCAGAACATCGGGGCGTTCCATCCCGGGCCGATGGACCAGCGCAAAGAGATCGCCACCGATTCCGCAGGTCTCAGGCGCCACGACTCCGAGCACGGCGTTGGCGGCGACGGCGGCATCGGCTGCGTTTCCACCTGCCGCGATCATGGCCATGGCGGCCTG
>JANMST010000046.1:0-8474 GCA_031389635.1 Acidimicrobiia bacterium
CATGTACGACGCACCCGGGGTCGGCCTGGCTGCTCCCCAGATCGGGGTTCCGCGAGCGGTCATTGTGTTCGATATCCAGGAAGGGAAAGGCGCCCAGGTAATCATCAACCCGGATCTGATCGAGACGTCAGGCGAATTCGAGTACGACGAAGGTTGCCTATCGGTACCCGGTTACTTCTGGCCGATCATGCGACCCGGCTTTGCCAGAGTCAGAGGCTTGGACCTCGACGGAGACGAGGTTGAATACGCGGGTGACGAATTGATCGGACGTGTGTTGCAGCACGAAATCGATCACATCCGCGGCATCCTCCTGTTGGAGCGACTCGACAACAAGACCCGCAAGCAGGCCCTGAAAGAACTTCGCAACGCCGTCCTGGGTCTGGCCGAGACCGAGTGAGCCGGCCACTTGTTCGGGCCGTGTTCCTCGGAACCCCCGAGGCGGCGGTGCCAACCCTGGTCTCCCTGTCGAAGGTGACCGAGGTGGTTGCGGTTATCACCCCCCCCGACAAGCCCCGGGGAAGATCGGCCCGTCCGATGCCTTCACCAGTCAAAGAGGCCGCCACGAGGCTTGGCCTCGCCGTGTTGCAACCCGCCAATGCCTCCGTGTTGACCGAGGTGCTGGAAGGGATCGGTGCCATCGATGTCGGCGTCGTCACGGCCTACGGCACCTTGATCCGCCCTGAAGCTCTCGCCATTTCGACCCGGGGCTTTCTCAATGTTCACTTCTCGCTTCTCCCGAGATGGCGCGGGGCCAACCCGGTGATTGCGGCCCTGCTGGCCGGCGACGAAGAGACCGGGGTCACACTCATGCAACTCGACCAGGGACTTGATACCGGACCCGTCGTCGCCGGGCGGACGGTGGTGATCGGGCGCGACGAGACCGGGGGAGACTTGACGGCAAGGCTGGCGGACCTGGGAGCGGAGATGCTGGTTGAAATCTTGCCGGGATGGGTCGATGGCACGATGTCAGCTACTCCTCAGTCGATGAGCGGCGTGACTCATGCACCGAAGCTGACCAAGTCCGGCCTCCTCCTCGACCCGTCCGAATCAGCCGATGAGTTGGTCCGGCGGATCCGGGCGCTAGCTCCAAACCCGGGAGCTGTCATGACCCTCGGCGATGCGCGCTTGCGGGTCCTGGCAGGTCGGCGGGTCGATCGAGATATTGCGGTCGGCCAGACGGTGGTCATCGATGATCGGGTTCTGGTGGGCACCGGCCGCGGAGCGCTGGAACTCCTTAGCGTCCAGCCACCAGGCAAGCGACCTATGCCGGCTGCAGCCTGGCTGCGTGGCCTGCACAGCCTTCCGAACGAAATCAGATCTTGAAAGTCGGAGTCGTTCCACGATCGACCGCCGCCGGCGTGGTCGGACGGGTGGTACGGGAGGGGGCCTGGACTCAGCAAGCTCTGGCGCCGGTAACTGGCGGGCTCAGCGACATTGACCGGAAGCAAGCCGAGGCCTTGACTTTTGGGACTATTCGCCGGCTACAGCGCATCGATCGCGGGCTCACGGCTGCTGCTTCCCGCGACCTGGCAGACATCGAGCCAGCGGTCCTCGACGCTCTCAGGGTCGCCACCTTTGAACTCTGGTTCGGGCGCGCGCCAACCCCTGTGGCGGTCGACACTGGAGTCGAGGTGGTCAGGTCGATCAGCGGCCGGGCCGCCGGATTCGCCAATGCCTTGCTCCGGCGATTGGCCAGGGGAGAGCCGTCGTTGGGAACCGGTCTCGAAGCCCGGTCCCTGGAACTCGGTCTCCCCGCCTGGCTTGTCGAGGATCTGGACCGGGCGTGGGGCGAGGACGAGACTGCCGCGTTCGCGACCGGCTCGTTGTCGGACGCCCCCGTGTCAGTGCGCCACCGACCCGGAACCCCGATTCCGGAGGGAAGCCCCGTACCGGGTGTGTCCGATTCCTACGTCATCGAAGCCGGGCACCTCGGAGTGCATCCACTTCAGGACCCATCATCGGTAGCGGTCGGCCACGCCGTCATGGCCCGCTCCGGAAACCTCGTCGCCGACCTGGCCGCGGCTCCTGGTGGGAAGACGATGCACCTTGTCGACGAAACAGCCAGATCGGGATCAGACGGCAGGCAGGTCGTTGCCCTGGACAGCAGCTTGAAGCGGGTCCTGAGAGCCAGCCTCCGGGCCCCCGAAGCCTCCTGGATAGTCGGTGATGCACTATCCCCACCGCTCAAAACGGCGGCGTTCGACCGCGTTTTGCTCGATGCCCCCTGTTCGGGGCTCGGAACGCTTCGGCGTCGTCCCGAGATCCGCCATCGGGTCACCCGGGCCCGGGTCGAAGAACTAGCCGATCTCCAGAAGAGGATGCTTGCCGCCGCCCTCAGCCTGGTGAAACCGGGCGGTCGCCTGGTCTATTCGGTGTGCACAGTGGTGCCGGCCGAGACCGTTGAGGTCGTGAGCGGTTTCGGGGCGGTTTCACCCGAGGGTTTGCCGGGTCGGATCTGGGGCGATGGTCTGTTGCTGGCACCGCACCTGACGGGCACCGACGGCATGTTCATCGCTGTCATCGAGCCCAAATGAGCGACCGGTACACTCGCTGCGATGGCCAGCTACCGGATTGCACCTTCCTTGCTGGCTGCAGACTTCGGGCACCTGGTTGAGGAAGTAGGAGCGATCGAAGCCGAAGCCGACCTGCTTCACCTCGACATAATGGACGGGCACTTCGTCCCAAACATCAGTTTCGGCTTGCCCGTGATTGCCTCCTTGCGGCGTCACACAAAGTTGCCCTTCGACTGTCATCTCATGACCACCAACCCCGATGCCTTCCTGCCCGAGCTGGCGGCGGCCGGGGTTGACCTGGTCACCATGCATATCGAGGCGATCCCTGATCCGACCGAGGCAATCAAGGCGGCAGCTGCCAATGACCTCGGATTTGGCCTGGTTGTCTCCCCTCCGACCCCGTTTTCGGCCGTGGCGCCGTTCATGGAAAGCGTCAATATGCTGCTTGTGATGTCCGTAAATCCTGGGTTTGGCGGTCAATCTTTCATGCCCGAGGTCCTGCCAAAGATCGAGGCGGCGCGGAATTGGATTGAGTCTCACGACCTAGACGCCGATATCGAGATCGATGGCGGCTTATCGTCAGACAACATCATTTCAGCGAAGAATGCCGGGGCCACGGTTTTCGTGGCAGGCACGTCGGTTTTCGGTGCACCTGACCCGGTTGAAGCTATCCGCGACTTGCGGCGGATGATTGAGGGCAAGATTTGGACACAGGAATGAGCGAGCGGATTCTGGTAGTCGACGACGACCCCGACATCCTCCAGGTGGTCAAGATCAACCTCGAACTCGAGGGCTACGACGTCGACACCGCCGAGGACGGACGGGAAGCCGTCGACAAGGCCATGGTCGATCCACCCCAGCTGATTCTGCTCGACATCATGATGCCGAGGATGGACGGGCTGACCGCCCTTCGCCGGATCAGGGCCCATGGCACCACCGGTAACACCTCGGTCATCCTCCTCACCGCCCGCGGACTCCCCGAAGATCGGGTGCGGGGCCTGGAACTCGGGGCCGACGACTACATCACCAAGCCCTTTGACATCAGCGAACTGGTGGCCCGGGTCAAGGCTGTCTTACGCCGCACCCAGGCTGCCCGCGACCTTTCCCCTTTGACTGGATTGCCGGGAAACTTCCGGATCGGTCAGGAGATCGAGACCCGGATCGGGACCGGCGCCCCTTTCGCCCTTGTCCATTGCGACCTGGACAACTTCAAAGCCTTCAACGACCACTACGGCTTCATGCGAGGCGATGAGGTCATTCGATTCTGTGCCCGCTGCCTGGGCGCCGCCACCGACGAGATTGGCGAGATGGATGCCTTCGTCGGCCACATCGGGGGAGACGACTTCGTGGCCCTGGTCACGGCCGAGCGCGCAGAGGAGTACTGCAAGCGTGTCATCGACCGCTTCGACGATGGAATCCTCGATTATTACGACACCGCCGATGCCCTCCGTGGCTACATCGAAGTGATCGATCGCCGCGGCGAGAGGTACGCCTTCCCCATGGTGTCGATCTCCCTTGGGGTCGTCACCAACGTTCATCGTCCGATTGCTTCTCAGTGGGAGGCCTCGGCGATCGCGGTGGAGATGAAGGAGTTCGCCAAGAAGCGGACCGGTTCGTCCTTCGAGATCGACCGCCGCACCAACTAGGTGACTGCTTGAGTCGTCAGGACGACACCGCCCTCATGCGCCGGGCGTTCGAACTGGCGGCACCACACCACACCCATCCCAATCCCCGGGTCGGGGCAATCGTTCTGAACCCGAACGGTGAAGTGATTGGCGAGGGCTCGCACGTGGGACCGGGCCGCCCTCACGCCGAAGTCGCGGCCCTAACCGCGGCCGGCGTGGCGGCTCGCGGCGGGACGGTGATAGTGACCCTCGAGCCCTGCACTTTCCATGGCCGGACCCCTCCCTGTGTCGACGCACTGGTGGCGGCAGGTGTGGTCAAGGTGGTGGTGGGTGCCATCGATCCCGATGCCCGGGTGGCCGGCGAGGGCATCGCCGCGTTGCGTCGCCAGGGGATCGTCGTCGAGGAGGGCGTTCTGGCGATTGAGGCCGAAGCCCTCGACCCTGCCTACTTTCACCACCGCCGCACCGGCCGTCCTCGCGTGACGCTCAAGGCTGCCCTCACTCTCGACGGTCAGATAGCGGCCTCCGATCGCTCCTCACAATGGATCACAGGTGAAGCGGCCCGCGATGATGGGCACCGACTTCGCTCTCAGTTCGACGCGATCGTGGTCGGCGCCGGAACGGTGATCTCCGATGATCCCCAACTCGATATTCGGATCGCCGACTACGCCGGTCCTCAACCCCGCCCGATCGTGCTGATCGGGGCCCGCGACCTTCCCCGCGCCAGCAAGATCCTGCAACGCCAACCACTACTGATCGCTGGCCGGAGACTGGACGACAACGCCGGAGTCATCCAGGTTTCGCCCGGACCGGACGGGCGGCCCGTGCTCGAGGAGGCCCTCCGGGCCATCGGCGACGAGGGCTATCTCGACATCCTGGTCGAGGGCGGAGCCGGGCTGGCGGCTGGCCTGTGGAACCGGGGTCTGGTGGATCGGGGTGTCTTTTACCTGGCCGGAAGAATCGCCGGAGGCCGGGGGTTAGGGCTCTTTGATGGGACCTGGAACACGCTGGAAGACTCAGTCGAAGTCGATATTGTCGACGTTATGAAATTGGGTCCGGACCTCAGAGTTGAGTGGGTCTTAGCCCGGAATCGGCCCCCCACGAGCCCCAACCGGTAGCCCATGTTCACCGGAATCGTTGAATCGCTAGGCACAGTCCAACGGGTGGCCGACGTCGGCGGCGGCCGGCGGCTTCTGCTTGACATTGGAAACCTGGCGATCGGCCTCGAAGTAGGTGACTCGCTTGCCGTCAACGGCGTCTGTCTGACCGCTGTTGGAGTCGGACCCGAGGATGTCACAACCGACGTCGTCGCCGAGACTCTTCGCCGATCCAATCTGGGTTCGGTGGAGCAAGGGGATCGGGTCAATCTGGAGCGCCCCATGAAAGCCGATGGCCGGTTCGACGGCCACATCGTCCAGGGCCACGTCGACGCCACCGGTGAAATCACTCGGGTCGTGCCGGAAGGTGAAGGCTGGCTCATCAGGATCGCGGCGCCTTCGGAGGGCCTCCGCTACGTGGTCGAGAAGGGTTCGATCACCGTGGACGGAGTCAGCCTGACCGTAACCTCAGTCGATGCAGATGGTTTCGAGGTCGCCCTGATCCCGCACACCATCACTGTGACAACTCTGGGATTGCGCCGACCCGGCGATAGGGTCAATCTCGAGTTTGATGTTTTGGCCAAGTACGTGGAGAGGCTGTTGGAGCGGCAACCATGAGTTTTGCACTGATTGAAGAACTCGTCGCGGCGATTGCCCGGGGCGACATGGTCATCGTGGTCGACGACGCCGACCGGGAAAACGAGGGCGATTTGATCATCGCCGCCGATCAAGTCACCCCGGCCAAAATCGGATTCATGATCCGCCACTCGAGCGGCATCCTCACCGTTCCGATGACCGGTGAGAGGTTGGACCAACTCGATCTTCCGATGATGGTGCTGCACAGCACCGATGTCCGCCGCACCGCCTTCACCGTGAGTGTCGACGCCCGTCAGGGAACAACCACCGGAATCTCGGCTTCCGACCGCACTCGCACCATTCAAGTCCTGATAGACCCAGACGCTACAGCCGAGGACCTGGCCCGCCCCGGCCATGTGTATCCGCTCCGGTATGACCCGGGTGGGGTACTCAAGCGAGCTGGCCACACTGAGGCCGCCGTCGACCTCTCGAACCTGGCCGGCCTCTATCCGGCCGGGGTGCTGGCCGAGATCATGAACGATGATGGCACCGTCTCCCAACTTCCCGAGCTAGAGCGCTTCGCCAAGGAGCACAGCCTCCTAATCGGGAGCATCGCCGACTTGATCGCCTACCGGCGACAGAATGAGCGGTTGGTGGCGAGGGCTGTTGAGGCGAGGCTGCCTACCCCGGTTGGTGAGTTCAAGGCAGTCGGATACCTCTCCCTGGTCGACGACAGACAACACCTCGCCCTCGTCATGGGTGAGCTAGGCGACGGTGAAGAGGTTCTGGTCCGGGTTCATTCCGAGTGCCTGACCGGTGACGTCTTCGACAGCCGGAGATGTGACTGTGGAGCCCAGCGGGAGCAGGCCATGGCCCGCATCGCGGAGGAAGGCCGCGGGGTGTTCCTCTACATCCGGGGCCACGAAGGGCGAGGGATCGGGCTGCTGAAGAAGCTCGAGGCCTACAACCTCCAGGACCTGGACCGGGACACCGTCGAGGCCAATCAGGATCTCGGTCTCCCCGTCGATGCCCGCGACTACGGAGTCGGAGCCCAGATCCTCTACGACCTCGGCGTGCGCTCTATGCGGCTCCTAACCAACAACCCGACCAAACGGGCAGGAATCGAGGGATACGGACTCTCGATCGTCGAAAGGATTCCGCTCTCGATCTCCCCGAATCCCGAGAACGAGCGCTACCTCCATACCAAGGCCACCAAGCTCGGCCATCTTTACGACGTCCAGCCTGAGCCCGACCCGTGATTGTCGAGGATCTGGAACCAGGTCGGAATCCGGCCGACCTCACGATCGGTGTGGCGGTGGCCACCTTCAACCAGGCGATCACCGATCGGCTCTTGGACGGGGCCATCAAGGCGCTGGAATCCTCCGGGGTGGGACGGGTTCTGATTCTCAGAGTCGCCGGCGCCTGGGAGCTCCCGGTCGCGGCCGCCCATCTGGCTAGCCAGGCTGATGCGGTCGTGGCGATCGGGGCGGTGATAAAGGGTGAGACCGATCACTACGAAGTAATCGTCCAGGAGTCGGCGTCCGGGCTCACCCGCGTGGCTATTGACGCCGTCAAACCCGTCACCAACGCAGTCCTGGCGGCCCATACCCTGGAACAGGCCCTGGACCGTTCCGAGCCCGGCCCCGGCAACAAAGGGGCAGAGGCAGCAGCCGCAGCAGTTGCCGCGGCTCTCGTGATCCCGATCAACTCATGATCCCGATCCATTCAAGACGCGGCGGCAGTTCGTCACCCTGGAAGTGGGCGTTACACTGGATACCCACAATCAAAACCAAGCGGAGGCATGCTGCTTCCCACCCGGCCACCCCAGGTGAGCACGGGTCCACAGGGCGAAACGTCGGCCAGAAGGAGCAAACCCTCGCTGGTCGGTCTGTCCATTCTCTGTGAGCAGCAGGCACCGCCTGCTGTTTTTTGTAGCTGTAACAGGAGGTAGAGCATCGCTGAACTGCGCATAAACGGATACATACGGGCACCCGAAGTGCGTCTCGTGGCGCCGGACGGGTCCCAGATCGGTGTCAAGAAGCTGTCGGAGGCCCTGTGGCTGGCCGATCAGCTCGGGCTCGATCTGGTGGAAGTGGCTCCCGATGCCAAACCACCGGTGTGCCGTTTGATGGACTACGGCAAGTTCAAATATGAGCAATCCATACGTGAACGCGAAGCCCGTAAGCACCAAAAGCGAACAGTCATCAAGGAATTGCGGATGGCTCCTCGCATCGAAGACCACGACTTTGAAATCAACCTCAGGAAGGCATTGGACTTCCTCGATGAAGGCGACAAGGTCAAGGTCACCGTTCGATTCCGAGGACGGGAACAGGAGCGGCCCGAATTCGGGCGGCGCCTCCTCGACCGACTCGCAGCGGGTGTGGGTGAGAACGGGATCGTCGAGCAGAACCCTCAGCAAGAGGGGAGGCTGATGACGATGGTGATCGCGCCGAGCAGGCGCAAGCGCAAGGTCGAGTCCGTCCCCGGCAGCAGCGAAGCTTCTAACCCAGCCAGTGACCAAGAACAGCCCGTCCCAGTTATCGAGGACCCGGTCATCGAGGAACCGGTAACTGAAGACATAGCAAGCGATGAACCTGGCGAGGAGTAATAGATGCCAAAGATGAAGACCCACAGCGGGGCCAAGAAACGGATCAAGGTGACCG
>JANMST010000053.1:0-32844 GCA_031389635.1 Acidimicrobiia bacterium
CACGGTCGCGAACACCGCCAGCAGCGTTCCGAATAGGTAGGGAGCAAGAGCAGCGTCGAACCACCGTAAGCCATCGGAACCGATGAATACCGAGACCATCAGGACCACAACGGCTAGGGCTCCCAGCCCCATGCCTCGTCGATCCAGCCGGGCGGCGGCGCCGGTCGCGCATGTTCAGCACCCTACCCGCGGGAGACGGCGCTCATGGTGTCGGCGCGCGACAATGACCATTGACACGGCCACCCGTTCGGTGTTCGGCCATTAGAGCTGGTGAGCCTAAGGGGTGATCGGTTGACCAACTCCCCATGTGTCGTGGATCGCCTGGTAGGTCCCGTCGGCGATCATGGCCTCGAGTGCGGAGCGCAGCGCACTGGCCAGAAGCTGGTGGTCTTTTCGCACGCCGATTCCATTGCTGAAGTCAGGAAGGACAACGGCGGACGCAAGGGCGAGCTCGTTCGGGTACTCCACAAGCCAGGTCGTCCCACCCAGGAATGCCACCACCGTCCCCTGGAGCAAGGCATCGACCGCTTCCGTCTCGCCGGGGAACGTGACCAGTTCGATCGGCGGTAGATCGGCTGCCGCGCACTCGTCGTTGAGCCCGGAGCCCTCATAGAGGCCGACGCCAAGCACCAGGTCTTCCTGGATGGTTCCGGCCCGACTGGAGACCGATCGGCCGCATAGGTCGGTCGAGTCCTCAACACCCACCGGATTTCCGAATGCGACGACGATCTGCTGGCGGCCCTTGAGATATGGAATCATCTCGATCCGCTCCAGACGTTCGGGCGTGATGATGTGACCCGCCACGCTGAAGTCACAGTCGCCCGACTCGATGGTGTCGATGATGTCCTCGAAGATCGAGTCTCTGAGCTCAGGCTGGAGGTTCAAACGACGAGCGAGTTCCAGGGCGAACTCCACACTTTGGCCCGCAGGCTCGCCGGCGGCGTCGTACACCGCAACCCTCGCTACTCCAAAGGCCATGCAGATGACCACTTGACCTGGCGTGATCAAATCACCGGCTAGATCGTTGCCGATCGTGGTCTGAGGATCTTCCGGAGCACTCGAGGGTGTTGAGCTGGGAGAGGTGGACACCGCCGCGGTCGTCGCCTGCGATCCCGTCGTCGAAACTGATGGGGAGGTGGAAGATGGGCTGCAGGCGTACAACAGGCCGACGAAGGCGATCCCGACTTTGGTCAGCCGCCGAACCGTTGCCAACCCCTTCATGTTGGAAGTCTACGTCCGGGTCATCTGGCAGAGGCGTAGTGGCTCGTGCCAACAAGCTCCATTGCCAACCCGAAACCCTTCGGAGTCAGAGTTCCGGAGGGTTGCCAGCGATGAGGAGAGACTGAACCTCTCAAGGACCCAACGCTTCCTCCGATGGTTCTTTAGGCGTTAATGCAAGCATCACGACCTCCCATAACTAATGGGGGCGCTGAGGCAATTCGACAATCTTCCCAGGTTTCGAAGGGGGCAGCCATCCGCACCCCCGATTCTGGTCGTCCGATCCAAGAAATCGAGCAGCGGCTCCTTACCGTCGTAACGAGCGCGCCACTGGTTCTCTTCGCGTTCGATGCCGAAGGGATCTTCACCCTCTCCGAGGGGGCGGGTCTCGAATCTCTCGGAATTGAACCCGGTTACGCGGTCGGGATCTCAGTCTTAGATCTCTACGAAAGCGAGCCGGCGGTGCTCGATGGCGTGCGCCGGGCGCTCGCGGGCGAAGAGGTGGCAGAAGTGGTCACCGTCGGGGGTACCACATTCGCGGTTCGTTACTCGCCTCAGCTCGACGAATCGGGCGAGGTCTTCCAGGTGATAGGCGTTGCCACCGACATCACACCCCAGGAGCGAGCCGAAGTGGAACTGCGGCGACGCGTTGCCTTCGACAATTTGATCCATCGAACCTTCACGTCCTTCATCGAGATAGCGCCTGATGACAGCACCAGCGCGAAGCAACTCGACGCGGCCATTCTCGAAGGGTTGGCCGACGTCGGTCGCTTCACGGAAGCCGCCCGAACCTACATCCTCGAGAAGTCCGACGACGGGAACTCACTGAGCACAACCTATGAGTGGTGCTCGGAGGGGACCGTGCCCACCGCCGAGGGGCTCGGGGAGATATCAACGGTGAGCATTCCATGGGTTATGGAACAGATTGAGGCGGGAAAGCTTGTCCACGCACCCGCCATCGACGAACTTGAGCCAGAAATAGCTCTGCAACTGAGGCAGATTGGGTGTGTCGGTATCCGGTCGATGGTCAATCTGCCATTGGTAACCCGCGGGAGTGTCGTTGGCGTGGTGGGATTCGAATGGACCCAGCCATCCAGTCAGGCGGGGGTTGAGGAAGAGATGACGACGGGTATGTGGATAACCTGAAAATCACCTGGGCCGACACCGACAAAGGTCAGGGACCCATGGGTAAGGCGATCCGGACCCGGGCTCCAGCTGCGATCCCGAATATAGCAACCGACGTTGATTTCGAGCCGTGGAGAGCAGCGGCGATCGAGCGAGGATGCAGGTCAGCGCTGGCAGTCCCGCTGGTGTTCGGCGATGAGCTTCTAGGAGCCATCGTTGTCTATTCGACCGTGCCGTGGGCGTTTGACACTCTTGAGGTCGAGATTCTGCAAAGGTTCGCGGGTTACCTTTCCTACGGGATCGGCGCGCTGCGCAGCAAGGCACGGCGGGAATCGGCCGAAGGCCAGCTCCGAGACACTCTGCGGTCCAAGGAGCAGCTGGTCGCAACCATCTCTCATGAAATGCGGACACCTCTCACTGCTGTGGTGGGCTTCGCGGAGCTTCTGCGGTTCCCCGAATCCGGGCTATCGGCTGACGAGCGTTCCGAGATGATCCGTTCGATCGCCGATGAAGGACGCGACCTCACGAACATAGTGGACGACCTGATGACCGCGGCCAAGGCGGAGGCCGGGACCTTGACAGTTGTAGCGGTTCCGGTGGATCTTCGAGCCCTCGCCAGTCAGGTCTTGGAGACAATGCGCCAGGGTCAACAGGTTGAGCTCACGGGAGAATCGCTGCGGGGCTCAGGTGACCCGGGTCGGGTTCGTCAGATCCTTCGCAACCTAATTTCGAACGCGTTTCGCTACGGAGGAGACGACATTCGGGTCTGCATCATCGACTCGCCCTCCCCCCGGGCGCAGGTGCGTGATAACGGTGAGGGCATACCGGCAGAGGAAAGGGATCGGATCTTCGACGCCTACCAGCGCGCCCACGACGCACCAGGACTCACCGCATCGATGGGCCTTGGCCTGACGATATCTCGAAGTCTCGCGAGGCTGATGGGCGGGGATCTGACCTATCGCTACGACGGGCGCGAGAGCGTTTTCGAACTGCAGCTCCCTGCGCTTCGTCTCAACCGGGCCCTGCCAGAAGTGACGGTGACGCCGGACCTTGGACGTCGATAGCTCATTAGAGCCAGGCCTAGTGCTCGAGCGTTACGAAGTCCCGGTTCACTTCTTTGATGGTCGTGCATCCGATGAGCGCCATTGTCCTTTTCATGTCGGATGAGAACATGTCGAGGACGTGGTCGACACCGGCCTCCCCGGCAGCTCCGAGCCCGTAGAGATAGGCGCGGCCGGCCATACAGGCGTTGGCTCCCAGTGCCAAGGCCTTGACGATGTCGCTTCCGCGCCGAACGCCGCCGTCGCAGATGATCTCGGTACGGTGGCTGACGGCCTCGGCAATTTCCGGCAGCAGGTCGAGCGCGGCTGGAGCGGAGTCGAGTTGGCGACCGCCGTGGTTGGAGATTGCGATTGCCTCGACCCCGGCGTCGGCGGCGATCCTGGCATCCTCCACGGTCTGGATGCCCTTGAGGACGATCGGCCCGCTCCATTGCCCTCGGAGCCACTCCACGTCCTTCCATGACAGACCCGGGTCGAACTGACGGGCCACATAGTCGGCCAGTGTGATGGCATCCGCTCCGTCCCCGACTGCACGGCCGGTGACGTTGGCAAAGACGATGGGCTCGGACCTGAGGAACTGCCAAGTCCAACCTGGATGCATGATTCCGTCGAAAACGGTTGACAGTCCCAGCTTCGGGGGCAGCGTGAATCCGCGTCGCACGTCTCTTTCCCGCCGCCCAAAAACCGCGGTGTCGACGGTCAGGCAGAGCGCCTCGTAACCGGAAACCGCGGCCCTTTGCACGAGATCAGCGACGAGGGCCCGATCGCGCCAGACATAGACCTGGAACCAGAGCCGGGACGAATTGACCGCAGCGACTTCCTCGATCGACCTGGTGCCGAGGGTCGACAGGGCATAAGGCACTCCCGCCCGTTCCGCCGATCGAGCCACAGCCAGCTCACCGGCGGGGTCGGCGATGCGGGTGAACCCGGTCGGCGCCAGGACCAGGGGAAGCGAAAGTGGCTTGCCGAGCAGGCTCGAGGAGATGTCGACCTCACCGACATCGCGCAGCACCCTGGGCCGGAAAGTCACGCGGCGATAGGCCTCGCTGTTGGCGGCCAGAGTGAGCTCGTCTTCGGCCCCCCCGTCGATGTAGTCGAAGACGCCGCCGGGCAGCCGGCGTCTGGCGATCGATCGCAGGTCAGCCACCGTCACGGCTCGACGGAGCCGGCGATGAGCTGGACGAAACTCTGGCCGTCGGAAACGAAACATCCTCAGGGTGGATCTGAGGCTGCCTTTTCTGCGGGGTGGTGAAGTCATACGACGGGGTTGTCCAGGCAACCGATCCCGTTCATCCCGGCCCACATGTGAGTTGGTGATTTCGTTGCTACTCCCTTGTCGACGATCAATCACCGGGGCCAAGCTCACGAGTGGCTCCTCGGCCCCAAGGCGAACTGTATCCGACCCTGGTCACCCTATGGACCACTTCGGAGGGAGGGTCCATTGCCTCTATCGGGCATTGACCGCCCTGCAGAGAATGACCTGCGGAGACTGACATGACGAGAAAAGGCACAACCATGCAAGCGCTAGTGGTCTACGAGTCGATGTTCGGCAACACGGAACAAATCGCCAGGGCTGTAGGGGCGGGACTTGCCACCAAGTTGGGCACCGAAGTCCACGAGGTGGGAGTTGCCCCTCGCGTCCTCGGTGAATCGACCGAGTTGTTGATCGTGGGCGGTCCTACCCATGCCTTCGGCATGAGTCGCGAAGGCACGCGAGAGACCGCGGCTCGGCAGGCGGGTGACCGCTTGGTCTCGCAAGGAGTCGGCGTCCGGGAGTGGCTTGACGCCTTTCAGTTCCCTCGTTGGTGTGTGGCAGGAGCGGCGTTCGACACTCGCATCGACCGCCCCCGGATTCCCGGTGCGGCGGCGCGCGTTATCGCCCGGCGCTTGCGACGGGCCGGGGTTTCCCCGGTTCTCTCCACGGAGAGCTTCTACGTGTCGGCAACAGACGGACCCCTATTGGACGGTGAGCTCGAGCGGGCTCGCCACTGGGGAGAAGCCATCGCCTCCGCCTGGGTAAGACGTCCGCTCGGGCAGGCTTTCGGGGCCGTATTCGATTCTGTCAAGGCCGAGCCGTCCCCGGTCTCTTGAGTTTCTTCCCACTCAGGCAGCCCGCATGTCTTCTACCGCCTCGAGCCTGTGTGCGATCGGCACGAGAGCCTCCGCTATGAGTTCAGGGACCTGATGCTGGGGGATACCCGTTGCTTCGGAGATAGTCGCGATCGTCGCCGGCGGACCATGGAAGCCGAAACGTAGCTCCACTACCCGGCGATGGAGATCGGGAAGGATTGCCAGGCTGTCTCGAACGGCCTCCTCGACGATCTTGATCTCAACCTCAGCCTCGGGATCCAAAGCTCCTTCGTCGGCGATGAAATCACCCAACTTTGCTCCGTCTTCACCAACCGGGGTCTCAAGAGCGACACTGGTGCTCACGGACAGCGCTCTCATGACGTCGGCGAGCGACAACCCGGTTTCCGCGGCGAGCTCGGTTGCGGTGGCGGCTCGGCCGAGCTTGGCCCGCAGGTCATCGGCTGATGTGCGAACCGCCGCCAGGATCTCGAACAACCCTGTGGGAATCCGGATCGAGTCACCGAGGTTGCTGCGAGCCCGCTGCATCGCTTGACGGATCCACCACGTGGCATAGGTGGAGAACTTGAAACCCTTGCGCCAGTCGAACTTTTCGACAGCGGTGATCAGCCCGAGGTTGCCCTCCTCGATCAGGTCGAGCATGTCAACGTTGCCGCCGGCGTAGCGACGGGCGTTGGAGACGACCAAACGCAGGTTCGACTCGATGAACCGATTTCGGGCACTCTGCCCCTCCCGGACGATGCGCTCTAGATCGGCCGTCTCGGCCGCTGACCCGGCGTTCCCGGCTTCCAGGCTGGCGCGCGCCTGTCTGCCCGCCTCCATGCCCTGGGCGAGGCGGATTTCGTCCTCGGCGGTTAGCAAGCCGTACCGGCTGATCCCGTCGAGATAAAGGCTGAGGCCATCGGCCACCTGGCTATTTCCGGTCCTAAGTCGATTCGTCATGGTTCTTTTCCGAGTTTTCTGGTCAATCACTAAGAGTCAAACATCTGTTCGGCTAACGACATTCCAACCCAAACCCATTCCAATTTGGGACATTCCACAATCGATCCCTTCCGCCATAACCGGCGTGATTCCTCACGCCCCGAACCAGGCTGCCTCTTCGTACAGCGATCGCGGAAGGAGCCGTGGCTCAGCACACGCCGAGGCCAGGTCAACGGCAACGATCTCGCCGTTCCTCACCGCCGCCATCACACCGTACTCGCCTGCGAGGGCCAAGTCAGCGGATTTGACTCCCAGGCGGGCGGCCAGGATTCGGTCGAAGGCTATTGGAATGCCGCCTCGTTGCAGATGGCCGAGAATCATGACCCGGGTCTCGTAACCCGTGAGTCGCTCGAGTTCGGTGGCGATGCTCATCGATACCCCGCCAAAGCGCTCGAAACCGAGGATGTCGGTTCCGGCGGTGAAGACGTTCCCCCGCGGATCGGCCACCCCTTCGGCCACCACCACGATCGAATAGGCCCTCCCCGACCGGTGGCGAGCGATCAGCCGCTCGCTCAAGGCAGCGAGGTCGTACGGCACCTCCGGAACCAGGATCGCTTCGGCGCCACCCGCCAGGCCGGCCTGGAGAGCAATCCAGCCCGAGTGCCTTCCCATGACCTCGATCACCATTACTCGGTTATGCGCCTCGGCAGTAGTGGTGAGGCGGTCGATGGCATCGGTGACAATCTGAACCGCGGTTCCGAAGCCAAACGACACGTCGGTTCCAGCGATGTCGTTGTCGATCGTCTTGGGAACTCCGATGACGGCCAAGCCTTCGGACGCGAGCATCGCTCCGCTTCTCAACGAACCGTCGCCGCCGATCACGATCAGCACTTCGATTCCGGTCGCATCCAGAGTCGGTTGGATCGACGCCAATCCTGAGCCATGTACGTACGGGTCCTTACGCGACGTTCCCAGGATGGTGCCACCCCGAACCGAGATGCCGCGAACGTCGTCACGACCGATCGGCCGGGTCCGGCCCTCCATCAAGCCGGCCCACCCGTTCTCGACACCGACCACTGATGACCCTGCGGCGGACGCTCTCGTCACCACCCCGCGGATCGCCGCATTGAGCCCAGGGCAGTCGCCCCCTGCGGTGAGCAGACCGATCGTCTTCATAGGTCAGAGAGCCTACGGCCTATCGGCATACGAATGGTCTTCTCAATTGGTGGAGATCGGACGGGGTTTCCACCTCAGGACGTAAGACTCTGGTCCGAACAAGTGCCGTCCCATACGTGAGTGCAAGTAACGGAGGAAAACTTGGTGTCCACCGATATTGGCCACGCGACCGCACAGGACTGAGCCCTTGAATGGCGGCCTGCTCTAGCTTGACATTGACGCCGTTGTGTCCAAAGCCCCTGTTGCATTGGCGACCCTCACCGCAAGATAACCGTCGGCGTCGGCCCAGGGATCGGCGCGGTGACAACGGAGGAGCGGTGATAGTCGCCCAAGACGCCTTCTTTGCCGGGGACCCTGGGGAGGAGGTCCAGTCACAATCGGAGCATCCCCACGGATTGAGGACCACCACCACCCTCACGAGTGGTTGGGACTTCCTCAAAGTCGAGGGCGATGTACACGCCATCGACATTCCTTCTCTTTCGGCCGCTGCCAATCATGCCTTTCTGAGGCACCCGGTACGGCTGATCATCGATCTCACCGCGGTAGCGGTGTGCCTCGAGGAGGGGGTCGGGTGGCTGCGGGGGGTCTCACTGAGAGTTGGCCGGGGAGGCGGGGAGTTGGTTGTGGCAGTTGTTCCCGATACGCCGCTTCAGCAGCTTCTCGAGAGTGAGGGCATCGGCACATTCGATGGAAGCCAGCTGGCTCGACTTCTCCTCGGCGATCCGAAGTCTCGAGGCGGGTAGGCGATGTCTTCTGTCCGACTCCATCAACTCTTCGCCCGGCATCCCGCCAATCCGATCCTGACGCCGGAAGACTGGCCCTACACCGTCAACGCAGTTTTCAATCCTGGAGCAACGATCGGGGCCCAACGGAGAGACCGTGCTTTTGGTACGTGTCGAAGATCGATCTGGCTTGTCTCACTTCACGGTCGCTCGCAGTCACGACGGATTCACCGAATGGAAGCTCGATGCTCGGCCAGCTCTCGAACGGCGAGCATCCCGCTACGAAGAGCGCTGTGGAATAGAAGATTCTCGGATTACCAAGATCGGAGATGAGTATCTGATCGCTTACACCGGGGGTATCGCTCGTGGGGCCATTGGTGTGCCTCGCCTCTACCAGCGACTTCACCTCCTTCCAAAGAAGAGCGATCGTGTCAACGCCCGAAGACAAGGACGCGGCCCTCTTTCCCTCAGACCTTTGAAGGCCGATACGCACTACTTCATCGGCCGGTTTCTCCCTATGCCCGCGGGGGGAAATGTGCACCTGTATTGCGGCGCCGCTGATACGTGTGTCGCCGTCGCTTCCGCCCGGATCGACGATCTGGTCGGCTTCGCCTATTCACATTGCATCTGAACTCTTCGATCCCGCCCTGTTTCCGGTCCTGCCTGGTGAAGATCTTGCATCTTCTTGTTGGTCAAAGAGGACTTAGGTCCCTGGGCAGGGTTGGCCGTCGTGCGCATGCTGAGAGATGAAACCTGGAGGACTCAATGCATGCTCAGAAGGGTGATCGACTGGTCATTCGAGGTCATCACGTCGGTGATCTCGATCGTGATGGCGAGATCCTCGAAGTCGGCGAGCACGGGGCGCCGCCGTACCGGGTTCGCTGGTCCGATGACGGCCATGAGGGTCTGATCTTCCCCGGCAGCGACGCTGTCATCCGACATCCCGAGCCGAGAACCGGCAGACGGCCAAAGTCGGCCTAGACCGGGTCAGGAGAGCAAAAGGCCCCTACCGCTGGACGGATCCTTTGCACATCTTCCGAGAAGACGAAAGGACGTTCGAGATGAACATCGAGAAGCCACCGTGGCGAACGGTTGTGACGGGTGTCCCAGCGACCGGACGTCGAGCGTTGCATTGAAGAGTCGCTCGTCAGTGAATTCGAGCGCCGGGGACTCGCGGTGGACGGTATCCAGTTGCGCGACATCGCCGCAACTCCCGAATTGCAGGCTTCTATCGAGGCGAAATTACAGGCCGAACAGGATGCCCAGAGGGCTCAGTTCCGACAGGACCAGGCGAGAATCGATGCTCAGACCGTCGTCATCTCTGCCACGGCAGAGGCAGAAGCTAATAGATTGGTGGCCGAGTCTCTCACGCCGGACCTATTGCAACTTCGGATCGTCGAGGCACTCGGCGACAACGCCATTGTCTACTTGCTCGGAAGCGACGGTCCTACGCCTGTGATACCTCTGCCCACACCCTGAGCCACGTCTGATGTGTTGAGGACAGCCGAAAAGGCGACGGGGCCTTGGAACTCGCCAAGGCCTGTATCAAGTCCCGATTGAGGTGGCCTTTTAGGGCCGTTCGGGTGCCCGGGAGCGCTTCACCCCGTCCGGGATCGCGCCGACAACCATGTATGCAGATCCTTGCCCCGGAGCTGACTGGGGCCAATGGACAGCTGTCGGATCTCGAAATGGCAATCGTTCCGATCCGGGTGCTGGTCGTCGACGACAACCCGGGTGACGCTCGGATCATTGCAATCCTCTTGGAAGGCGGCATCTATTCGTGCGCGACCGCATCTACCTACGAAGAGGGCCTTGAGGTAATCCGTCAGCAGGCTCACGACGCCTACCTGATCGACTACAGGCTGGGGAATCGAACCGGGCTCGATCTGATCGAAGAGGCGTCGGCCTCTGCCAGCGGTCCCTTGATACTTCTAACGGGTCTCGATGACGAGGCGCTTGACGGGCTGGCGCTCAGGGCTGGGGCCGCGGACTATCTCAGCAAGGACCATCTGACGTCCGATGACGTCACGCGATCCATCCGGTATGCGGTCGAGACCTGGAAATCGCGGCGCTCGTCGGAACTTGAGAAGGAGCGCTTCCGGGCGCTGTACGAAGGGGTGCCGATGGGGATCGGTCGGGTCTCAACGGCCGGCCTGTTCACCGAAGCAAACCAATTCTTGGTCAACCTTTTTCGGTTCCCTGATCTAGCGAGCCTCATCGGCCTGCCCTTGGCCGATCTCTTCGAAAGACCCGGCGAGATTGAGGACGTTCTGGTCAACAGCGCCGAAGGCGACGACCCGGTTCCCTTTGAGATGCGTATGAAGCGATACGACGGCACCTTTCTCTGGGTGGGAGGAGTTGCCCAGGCACTCCGAGGGCCAGACGGAGAGGTCTTCGCCTTCGAGGGTGCGGTCGGCGACATCAGTGCGCGCAAGGAGGCGGAGGCCCAGGTCAAGCTCCAGAGCGCAATTCTCGATCAGGTGCGGTCGGCGGTCATGGTCACCGACACTTCCGGGCTGGTCACATACTGGAATCATCACGCGGAAGAACTGACCGGCTGGAAGGCACAAGAGATTGTCGGACGGCCCTGGCAGGAAGTCACCGTCCCTGCTCATATGGCTCACTTCACAGAGGAGATCATCAGTCGAATCGGTGAGACCGGGCATTGGTCGGGCGAGTATGACGTTCTTCGAAAAGACGGATCCAGCTTTCCTACGTACGTTGTCGATACGGTCATCTCCGACGACAGCGGAGTTCCGATTGCAATGGTCGGGATCGCCACAGACATCTCCGAGCGGGTTGCCTCCGACCACGCCCTCCGGGAGTCGCAACAGCTGTTCAAGAAGATTTTCGACGGTTCACCCGTCCCCATGTCTCTATTCGAAGTGCCGAGCGGGCGCCTGGTTTCGGCCAACCGGGCGATGGCCGATTTCTTCGGCTATACGGTTGAGCAGCTAGTCGGGATGACTCTGCAGGATCTGACCCATCCCGACGATATGGCCGCCGATATGGCGCTTTTCGAACGTGTCATGGCGGGGGAGCTTCTCACCTACGAGATCGAAAAGCACTATGCCCGGGCGGACGGCACAGTGATGTGGGGCCTCTTGCGGATCTCTGTCATCGGCGACCTTCAGGATCATTCCGGACTGGGCCTCGCCCATATCGTCGATGTCACCGCCCGCAAGGCCGCCGAGGCAGAGATCATGTTCCAGACATCGCTCCTAGACCAGGTGCACAACGCCGTCATCGCCACGGACCTCGCCGGCACCGTCACCTATTGGAACAAGTACGCCGAGCAGTTGTTCGGTTGGTCCGCCACCGAGATCATGGGTCGCAATCTGTCAGAAGCGACTGTTCCTTCGGTGGAACCGGGTGGGCTCGCAGCCGAGGTCGCGGGTGCTCTCTTCTCCGAAGGCAAGTGGGAAGGTGAGGTAGTCCTTTTCAGGAAGGACGGATCGAGTTTCCCGGCCTGGTCAAGCGATGCCTTGCTGCGAGACCATGAGGGTCGTCCGATCGGAGTGGTCGGCATCAAAGTCGATCTGACCCAGCAGAAGGAGTCGCAGGCCGAAGCGCAACGCCAGGGCGACCTCGCTCGATCAGTACTCGAGGCCCTCCAATACCCCCAGGCCGTGATCTCGTTCGACGGTCAGATTCTTGCCGCCAACAATGCGTGGACCCGGCTCATACTGGAGGCCGGGATCGTTCTGGAGAACGCCGGCATCGGAGCCGACTACGTGGCCGTATGCAGACGGGCTTTGGCCCCCGAAGGATTCGATCGCAACGTTGTGGCGGGTATCGAAGCGGTGCTGGCCGGCACGGCCGAACGATACAGGCATGATTACTCGTTGACAGTAGGCGCGTCGGAGAAGTGGTTCCGGATGGATGTGACGCCTGTTGCAGGCACCGGGGCGGTCGTGGCGCATTGGGACGTCACCGACGAGCGCAAGGCACGCAGCGCCCTCGAAGACCTGATCCGAGCGAAGGACGAGTTCATCGCGTCGGTGTCGCACGAGCTTCGAACGCCACTGACAGCGGTGGTCGGTCTCACCCACGAACTTTCCGAAGGCAGGGTCGAGCCTCACGAAGTTCCCGAACTCCAGTCGCTGATCGCCCAACAGGCACAGGAAGTGTCCGACATTGTCGAGGACCTTCTGGTGGCGGCCAGGGCAAGTGCCGACACCATCACAGTCCGGCCTAACCCTTTCAACATTCGCAAGGAGATCGAGATTGTCGTCAAGCCCTGGCTGCGTGGTGGTGCTCATGCCATCGATCTCAGCGCGGTCGATGGAAGTCTCGTGGGGCGCGGAGATGCCGTCCGGGTCCGACAAATCATGCGCAACCTGGTGGCCAACGCGGTTCGGTATGGAGGCAAGCCAATTGCAGTCGAAGCGCGGTCCAACGGCCGCAGCGTCAAGATCGCGGTCCGCGATCGGGGCGACGGAATCCCCTCCGAGGCGGTCGACCGGATGTTCGAGCCGTATGCGCGTTTGGGTGGCCAGGCCGGCTTGCCGTCCTCCGTGGGATTGGGTTTGTACGTTTCGCGCCTCCTGGCTCGGATGATGGACGGCGACCTCGAGTACCAGCGGCGAGACGGCGTCACCGAGTTCTGCCTCACACTTCCCGTCGAGAGGCGTGGGGCCGAGACGGAGGGGACCCTCTCCGGCAGGGTCAGAGACCGATCCCCAGCCTTGCCCCCCCACCGCACCTAGCCTGGGCCGCGCTGCGGGAATCGCTTAACGTGCGGTCGTGCGGTTTGGCGTTTGCTATTACCCGGAACAATGGCCCGAAGATCGATGGCAGGTTGACGGACGCCTGATGCGCGAGAACGGCCTCGAGCTGGTTCGAATCGGCGAGTTTGCGTGGTCCAGCTATGAACCGGCCCGGGCGGAGTTTCAATGGGACTGGCTTGATCGGGCCGTCGGCGTACTGGCGGAAGAGGGCCTGCAGATTGTCTTGAGCACCCCAACCGCCACCCCGCCGGTGTGGCTGGCCCGGGAAAGACCGGAAATCCTCTCCGTGGGCAGCGATGGTCGCCGGCGTGCTTACGGGAGCCGCCGACACACCTGCCCTACTTCTCCGGCCTACAGGGAGGAAGCGGCTCGAGTGGTTGGGGCGCTGGTCGAACGGTACGGGAGTAACCCTGCAATTGTTGCGTGGCAGGTCGACAACGAACCCGGCAACCACGACTCGTCACGGTGTTGGTGCGACTTCTGTCAAGAAGGCTTCTCCACCTGGCTGGCTGGGCGCTACGGAACCATCGCAGAACTCAACCAGGCCTGGGCCACTGCCTTTTGGTCGCAGACCTATCCTGACTTCGAGGCAGTGCGGCTGCCAGTGCCGACCATGACCAGCCACCATCCGAGCCTTCTCCTCGCCCATCGGCGGTTTGCCTCCGACGCGGTCATCGCCGGCCTTGCCGAGCAGTATCGAATAATTGGCGAGAGATCCCCGGGACGTGACGTCACCACCAACGTCTACTCCGGCGATCTCGGCGTGGACGCCAGATCATTGGCTCGTCTCGGTGGCATCTATGCCGTCGACTCATACCCCCATGGTGTCCAGGGCCCCCTGGACGTGGCAATGACCCTGGACCGGAGACCCGGTGGAACCCGCACGCGCCTGTGGGTGATGGAGCAGCAGATCGGGCCGATCAACTGGGGGGCCATTAATCCGCCAGTTCCGACGGGTCAGGTACGCGCCTGGATCTGGCAGGCGGCTCTGCATGGGGTTGAAGCAATCTTCTTCTTCAGGTGGCGCGCTGCCCGCGGCGGCCAGGAGCAATACCACTCAGGACTGCTGCGCCATGACGGTTCGGCCTCAGGTGCGCTTGCGGAGGTTGCTGCGACTATTGCGGAACTCCGTCCGATCGAGTTGCGGCCAAGTCCCGAAGCCGCCGTTCTGTTCTCGACCGAGGACGCTTGGTTGGTCGATATCGACCCCCATCGCCAAGGCCTGACCCACCGTTCGATCGTGCTTGCCAGCTACATCGCATGCCGGGCCGTCGGGATGGAAGCGATCCTCGTCGATCCCGAAGACGACCTCACCGGCTACTCGGTCGTGCTGGCTCCGGCTCTGCTCATCACCACCCCGGCCAGGGTGGCAGCGCTCGAAAAGACCATCGCTGCCGGGAACCTTGTAGTCCTGGGCCCGCGTTCGTTGGTCATGGACGATGAGGGGGTATTCGTCGATCACGCCCCACCGAGCGGTCTGGCCCAAACCCTAGGGGGCAGGGTCGTCGAGCACTTGAGTCAACTATTCGATTTGCCCATCGAACCCTGGTCGGTGCCATCCGGAATATGGACCGACGTCCTCGAGCCTGGTCGCGCTGAGGTGATTGCCCGGTACGGGGGAGATGGACATCTCGCGGGCCGGGCCGCGGCCATGAGATTCTCGAACGTCGTCTACGCGGGTTTCAGCAGCGTCGAAGCATGGACGACCCTCCTGGAAGACCTGACGGGTCGACCGGCTTGTGCGGTGGAAGTCGAGGCGTTTCCGGCCTCTGGGTGGCAATTGAATCATCCAATGTTCGGTGTCAGCAAACTCTTCTGACTTTCGATTTCTAAAGGGCTCGCCCGACAAAAAGAAAGACTTGACAAGTAATCGAAAGAGATCGTAAGGTGCCGCCGCATGGCAGGACCGACGACCACGATGCCAGCGGCAATTCGCCGTGAGCGAATGCTGACGGTGATAAAGGACCAGGAATTCGCCCGTGTCGGTGACCTCTCTGACCGTTTCGGGATATCGGAGGTGACGGTCCGCACCGATCTCGACCACCTCGAGCGCCGCGGCAAGGTATTGCGCGTTCACGGCGGAGCCATCCCGCACACTCCGGGATCACGAGTCGAACCCACTTTCGAGCAGGCGGCTGGCGCGTTCGCCGCCGAGAAATCCGCCATCGGCACTTTTGCAGCGTCACTGGTTGGTCCCGGGGAGACGGTGATAGTCGACGTTGGTACGACCAACGCCGCTCTCGCCGAAGCGTTGATCGAGCGGACCGACCTCGAGGGTGTGGTGGTTCTCACCAACGGTCTCAACATCGCTTTGCAGTTCGAACGTGCGATGCCCCGTTTCACTGTCGTGGTTACCGGGGGAACGCTGCGCGCTCGTCAGCATTCCCTGGTGGAGCCCTACGCCGACTTGCTTCTCGACCAGTTGTACGCCGATGTCTGCTTCCTCGGGTGCAACGGCATTCATCCGGAGGCGGGCGTCTCGAATATCAACATGCCGGAGGCCCAGATGAAGCGGCGGATGATGCGGGCCGCCCGGCGAACCGTCGTCCTGGCCGACGGTGGAAAGGTCGGGCAGATCAGTACCGCCCGCGTCGCCCCGATCGAAGACGTCGACCTGCTCGTCACCGGTCTTTCCGCACCTGAGATTGCCTTGCGCGAACTCATTGAGGTGGGTCTGTCAGTTCACGTTGCGACCCCGGCTTCCGGGCCGGGATCCACCACCAAGGAATAGAAGGAATAGAAGGAGGAGCCGATCAATGAGAAAGCCAATCGTGGTTCTGGCGCTGTTTGCCCTCGCGGTGACGTCGTGTGGGGGAACCGGCGGCGACACCACAACGGGTTCGACTAACGCGGGTTCGACCACCACGGGCGCCGAAGCGACGACGACTACTGCGGCGACCGAGACCACTGCCGGGGAGGCGGAGGCGTCGATTCGTTGGCGGACTCGCCCCGATAACACCGAGGAGGCGGACGTCTACCAGGAGATCTCAGACAGCCTGGACGAGGAACTCGCAAACATCACTCTTGCCTATGAGCCGGGTGCGAGCCAGGGAGCCGACTATCAAGCCAGCCTCCTGACGGAGCTTTCTTCTGGCACGGCTCCAGACGTGTTCTGGATTCCCGGCACCGACGTTGCCAACTTCGTCGACCTGGGCGTGATCCTGGATCTTCGTTCACTGGCCGACGCCACCGGCCACAGCGACGAGGACTTCTATCCCGGTCCTATGAGCCACCTGACGACCGACCCCGCCACCGGACAGCCTGGCGACGTTCTTTGGGGTTTGCCCCGCGATGTGTCGGCGTTCGCCCTTTACCTGAACAACGATCTCATTGCCGAAGCAGGTGCTGACGATCCTCGCGAGATGGCCGCTGCCGGCAGCTGGAACTGGGACACCTTCAACGAAGTTGTGTCGGCGGTCGCCGCTCTCGGTCCGGATATCGAGGGTTTCGCCTCCGACGCCTGGTGGGGTCCCTACGGCTACTGGATGAACGCCGCCGGGGGAGGGTTCTTCAACGCCGACCGGACTGCCTGTGGATTGGACACCGACGAGTCGGTGGCCGGGCTCAGTTTTGCCCGCGATCTCTTCCAAAGTGGCAACACTGTTGCCTGGGGCGGGCCCGCCGAAGACACCTACCGGGCCGGCAACGTGGCGATGTTCATGAACGGACGCTGGGCGACGCCTGGGGCACGCACCGTCGATTTCGACTGGGACGTCGTCAAGCTCCCTGATGGCCCTGGCGGGCCGTCCAACTGGCTGTTCTGGGGTGCCTATGTCGTCAATGCCGAGACCGAGCATCCTGAAGAGGCCTGGGCGCTGGTGCAGGCGTTGACCACTTCGGAGACCCAGGCCCAGATCTCCGGGTTGGGAGCGAACATACCGAGCCGTGTCAGTCAGGAAGCCCTTGACGCGTTCTTGACTTTCTCACCGCCTGCCAACAATCAGGCGTTCCTTGACGGACTCGCCGAGAACCCCGCCACCGAGGGTCCGCTCTGGGCGGGAAGCTGGCCTGACTACGCCACCGGTATGGACGCCGCTGTCGGCGGTGTCATCACAGGTGATCGCACTATCGAGGACTTCCAGGCCAACATCTGTTCGGAGTTGGTGGGAGCCTTCGACTGACCAGGCACGAACTGTGGGGGCGCCGGAGAACTCGGCGCCCCTACCCTGCTCGACCACCTGAGTTGCGGAGCCGGAGGAGCGACGAATGGCTCGCGTTCCAAACTCGCCGAACGTGAAAGATCCCGTCTGGTTCGGGCCGCTTGTCGCCTTTCAATTGTTGTATGGATTGGCGACAGCCATCTTTACGGTCTTGGTTTGGAGCAATCGGTTACCGCCCTTCACGGGAACGCTGCGTTTGGCAGCTGCCGTTGTCGGAGCGATCGTCACGATCATGTCGGCGTTCGCCACAGCTTGGACATGGCGACGCCGGCACCGGGGCCGTCTGATCTCTTTTCTTCTCGACTACCTGTTGGCGATAGTCGCCGCGTTTGTCGCGCTGCAGGCTGTCAACTTCTTCAATGGGCTCGATGCCCTGGGCGAGACGTTCTCTCGAGGTGCCCCATTTCTGGTTCTCATTGGGGCGGGGGCCCTGCTGAACCGGACGGCGCGTCGATTCCCGGTCTATGAACAGGGGCTTCGACAAGCCGCCCGGGTCACCATGCTGGTCGGCGGGCTCATAGTCCTGTTGCGCGTCGGGACCCCTGCGGGCCTTCTCACATTTCTAACCCGGATGATCCAGCCCCAGGCGTTGATCCCGTTGCTGGTGGCCGCGCTGGCGGCGACCGCGGCCGTCGTGCTGTGGCGAGACGGTGCCAACCAAGTCTTCGGGAGCAGCCGGGACCAGATAGAGGTCATGAATGGCTTCTTCTTCGTCTCACCCAACTTGATCGGCTTCTTGGCCTTCTTCGCCGGTCCATTGGTGTTCTCGTTGTTCGTCACCTTCACCGACTGGGACGGAATCAACCAGGCATCGTGGGTGGGCCTCGACAACTACGCCCACATCCTGTCCCTCCAGGCGCGGAGCCTGCCGGAGGGTGCAGCCACCTCGAGCGCTCTCGATCCCGGGTTTGTGTCGCTGTTTCAGGTGGGGAGCACGGTGTTTGGCGCTCGCGACCCGCTCTTTTGGACCGGGCTGCGCAATGTCCTGATCTTCGGACTCGTGGCAGTCCCTCTCGCGACCATCCCCGCTCTTCTCATCGCCGCTCTGCTTAACAACAAGCTTCCGTTCATCAAGGTGTTCAGGGCCATCTACTTCTTGCCTTCGATTGCCGGAGTGGTCGGCGTGGCCCTGATTTGGAAGCAACTTTTCTCGGCCACGATCGGATTCGTCAACTACTCGATACTGCGGTTCTTCGACGTCCTCAACCTGATCCCGGGTGTCGAGTTGACGGCTCCACAACCGGAGTGGCTGGCCTCACCGCGAACCGCCCTTCTGGCTGTGATCGTGGTCTTCGCTTGGTCGGTGATGGGTTTCAACACTGTGCTTTTCCTGGCCGGGATGCAGGGTATCCCCGGGTCCCTGTACGAGGCCGCTGACCTCGATGGTGCAGGCCCGTGGGCTCGGTTCCGGCGAATCACGGTTCCCATGCTCGCCCCTACCACGACCTTCGTGGTTACCACCACCACCATCCTGGCCCTGCAACTGTTCAACGAGCCGTTCATTCTGAACGTCCCCAACCCAGCCAACGGCCCCAGCAACTCCACGCTGACCCCGGTCATCCATCTCTTTCGCAATGCCTTCGAAGAGTTCGAACTGGGCTACTCGTCGGCGGTGGCCTGGATCCTGTTCCTTCTCATTTTTCTGATCACCCTTCTCTACTTCCGGCGTCGCAGCGACGAGGCGGTGACGGCATGACCGTCCAAGGCGTGAAAGGAGTCAGCCGGAAGAGACGCAGCGTCATCGCCCGCACCTTGATGTATGTGGTGCTCGCGGGGGTAGCGGTTCTTATGCTATTTCCGTTCATCTACATGGCGACGTCCGCCATCAAGATCCCGGCCGACACGTTCCGCTACCCGCCCAAGATTCTGCCGCGGGAACCCGAAACATTGACTATCGACGGGGAAGAGCTGCCCCTCTATTCGTTGCCTGTCGCCGGCGGCGAACGCACGGTTGTCTTGAAGGAGCAGGGGATCGATGCCGGACTCTTCCGGGATCCGACCGATCCGGAGATATCGGTAGCGTGGCCCCTGGCATTGGCAGAAGCAACCGGACGAACCACCCAAATCGCAGGCGTGGAGGTCGAGTTGTTCCTGGTGCCGATCGATGGCGAGCCGCGCGAATTGGCCCTGGAGCGGGAAACCACGGTCGGCCGTTTCACCGACCCCGACGATTCTTCGATCGAGACCTACGCGGTGGTGAGGACCGCGCCACCCGCCGAGCGAGTCACCGCGCGGTGGTCCAACTTCTCGGAGGTGATCAATCTCGCCAACGTCGACAGGGCTCTCACCAACACGATCCTGGTCACGATCCTCATCGTCGCGGGTCAGTTGTTTACTTCCATCATGGGTGGGTATGCCTTTGCCAGGATCCGCTTTCCCGGCCGCGAACCGCTCTTTCTGGCGTATCTCGGTTCGATCATGATCCCCTTCATCGTCATCGTGGTGCCCCTTTTTCAGTTGATGGTCGCACTCGACTGGGTTAACCATCTGTCGTCATTGGTGTGGCCCTTTTTCTACACCGCCTATGGCACTTTTCTGATGCGGCAGTTCTTCCTTACCATCCCCTCTGACCTCGAGGAGGCCGCCCTGATCGATGGAGCCCGGCGGTGGCGCATCCTCTGGCGAATCTTCGTGCCGCTCTCCTGGCCTGCTATCGCGACCCTCGCCACCTTCTCATTCTTGTACGCCTGGAATTCCTTCATCTGGCCGCTGGTGGCGATCAACCAGGGCAACGAAGACGATCTGGTCTTGACCCTGGCGCTCAGGGTCCTGGGGGGCCAGTCGGTCGACAGCCCCAACCTCATCTACGCCGCCATTGCATTGTCGGTCGTAGTTCCCTTCACGGTCTTCGTTTTCGCTCAGCGCTATTTCGTCGAGAGCGTTGCCACCGCAGGCCTCAAATAGATGGCTGCCTCCTTCTACCGACATGGCTGGCACTCGTGGAGTCCGGCCGCCTGGCATGACACTGCCCGCCCATGGCCCCGGGTCACCCTGCCCGACCTCATCATCAACGCGGACGACCCGGAGTTCGCCACCGACCTCTTGAGCGGAAGCGGACTCGGCGCCATCGAGAGCGACGGAGAGGTGACACTCCTCGGTGCTCTCCACCTCGACAGCCGGGTTCGTATGGTCGACGGTGAGATGATCCCCCTGGGGGGCGAAGACTGGATCACCGCCAAAGGTTTGGAAGAGGCGGCTTTCGCTTCCTATCGCGAAGGCTTCTGCAAACGTTGGGGTACTCGGGCCACCGATCCCGGTCCGGTGTGGTGCTCGTGGTATTCGTTCTGGGGCAACATAGATGAGGATCTAATGACGAAAACTGTGGCCGATGTCGCCCAGTTCCCTTTCTCTGTCTTTCAGATCGACGCTGGATGGGAACGGGCACTAGGGGACTGGCAGGCCAACTCCTCTTTTCGAAGTGGAATGCCGGCGATGGCTGAAAGGATCCGAGAAAAGGGCTTGCGGCCGGGGTTGTGGATGGCGCCGTTTGCGGTCCATCGCCGCTCGGAGTTGGCCGATCGCTACCCACAGTTCTTGTTGTTGAACGACGAGGGCACACCTGTTCGATTCGCCCACAACTGGGGCGACGACGGGCTCGCCCTGGACGTCACCCGCTCTGACGTCCTTGAATGGGTGCGGGAGACGGTGGCCTCCGCGATCGGATGGGGTTTCGACTACCTCAAGCTCGACTTCCTCTATGCCGGAGCATTTCCGGGCCGACGTGAGACGCCGATGGGCCGGGAGGAGGGCTATCGCCGGGCGATCGAAACGGTCCGATCCGCCGCAGGAGAGAACACCTTTCTCCTGGCCTGCGGGGCACCTATTTTGGCCTCGATCGGGCTCTTCGACGCCATCCGCATCGGGCCTGACGCGGCTCCATACTGGGAGGACACGGCTCGCACACGCTGGCTCGGCGACTGGTCCGGACCCGGAGCTCGCAATGCCATTGCCACTTCTTTCAGCCGCCTGTGGTTGCAGCGTGCCATCACTCTCGATCCGGATGTGGCTTTCTTCCGAAGTCGATCCAATCTCCTGACGCCTTCCCAGCGACGTCTCGGACAGGACCTCGCACTGATCAGTGGCTTTCGCAGCACGTCTGACCCGCCGGCCTGGCTGGATCTCGAGGAGCGGCAACTGCTGGAGGAGTTTCTAAACGACCGGCCGGTCGTGTTGCGCAGCTCGTCGACAAGTTTCGAGGTCGGGGGTCGTCATGTCGACTTCCAACCAGTCCTTGGCTTCGAAGATCGCCCATCGTGATCGAGTCGCCACATCGCCGTTTCAACCCGCTCACGGGCGAGTGGGTGCTGGTTTCGGCCCATCGCACCGGGCGGCCCTGGAAAGGAGCGGTCGACCCCGTGTATCCGGAGGTGCTGCCTGAATACGACCCTTTCTGCTATCTCTGCCCCCGGAATGAACGGGCCGAAGGGATTCGTAACCCGGACTACTCGGACCAGTTCGTATTCACCAACGACTACGCAGCGCTCTTTCCAGATACTCCGGTTGCGAGCTTTGAAAAGGGCTTGCTGCGTGCCGAAAGCCAAGCCGGCACCTGCCGGGTCGTCTGCTTCGATCCCCGTCACAACCTCACGTTGTCACAGATGGACGAACCCGGCATCAGGCGGGTCATCGACGTGTGGTCGGCGGAGACGGAAAGGCTCTCACGGTCGTTCGCCTGGGTCCAGGTATTCGAGAACCGGGGGGAAATGATGGGTGCCTCCAACCCTCATCCACATGGTCAAATCTGGGCGGGCAGTGCGGTCCCTGTCGAACCCGCCCGCGAGGACCAACAGCAGAGGAGTTACTTCGACGCGCATGGTTCACGCCTTCTCGTGGACTATGCCCGCGACGAATCGGGGGGAGAGCGCGTGATCGCTGAGAACGAGGACTGGATTGTGATGGTCCCCTTCTGGGCGGTCTGGCCCTTCGAGACCCTTCTGGTGGCCAAACGGGCGGCGGGTCATCTTCCGGCCCTTGAGTCCGATCGGCGCCACACACTGGCATCGATCCTCAAGAGGCTGCTTGTCACCTATGACCGATTGTTCGAAAGCTCCTTTCCCTATTCGATGGGATGGCACGGCACACCGTTCACCGAAGACGCCCAAGACCACTGGCAGCTTCACGCCCATTTCTACCCGCCGCTCTTGCGCTCTTCGACCATCCGGAAGTTCATGGTCGGCTATGAACTTCTGTCCGAACGCCAACGTGATCTAACACCCGAAGAGGCAGCGGGCCGTTTGCGAGCGGTCGGCTGGGAGTGATGTGTGCGTGAAGCGGTAGCGGCGCTGTTCGAGGAGAGCTTTGCTCAGCCAGCTTCTGTCATTGTGCGGGCGCCGGGCCGGATCAACTTGATCGGGGACCACACCGACTACAACGACGGCTTCGTGCTTCCGATGGCGCTCAATCAGGCTGTGTGGATGGCTGCCTCCGGCCGAACCGATCGGGTAGTGCGGGTCATCTCTTCGGAACTCGGCGAAGGTCGGTTCGAACTGGATGGTCTGAGTCGTCAGGGGACATTTGTCGACTACTTGTCCGGGGTCGCCTGGGCCATGGATCCCGAAGGTCTGCCTGGTCTCGACATCGCCATCACATCTGACCTGCCGGCCGGAGCCGGCCTTGCATCGTCGGCGGCAATCGAGATCGCAACACTCCTCGCGTTCTCTGAACTTGGTGAGCGAGGCTGGGACGCGGAGGAGTCCGCCAAAACAGCCCGTCGGGCTGAGAATGAATGGGTTGGAGTGGCCAGCGGAATCATGGACCAGCTCATCGTCGCGATCGCCCGGGCCGGGCACGCCACCCTCATCGACTGTCGGTCGCTGTGGGCACAGTCGTTGCCGATCCCGGGAGGAGTCGAGGTGGTGGTGCTCGATTCGGGCACTCGACGCAATCTCACCGACTCCGCATACAACGAGAGACGTGTGGTGTGTGACCGGGTCGCCGCGGCCCTTGGTGTCGAGAAGCTGAGGGACGCCAACCTAGCCATGCTCGGCGACGCCAGGATCGATCCAACCGACCGGCGGTGGGCGAGACATGTAGTCACCGAAAACGACCGCGTGCTGGCCTTCGTTGCAGCCATGGAGAGCGACGATCTTGCCGGCGCTGGAGACTTGATGAACGTCAGCCACGAGAGCCTGAGGGATGACTTCTCGGTTTCGACCCCGCCACTTGACGCATTGGTCGAGTCGGCCCAATCACAGCCAGGTTGTTTCGGAGCACGTCTGACCGGCGCCGGCATGGGCGGGTGCGCTGTGGCGTTGATACGGTCGGAGTCGGCCCCGGGTTTCGTCGAATCCGTTCGGAGCGCATACCGCGCCGCCACCGGTCTGGAGGCACAGCTATATCCGTCGGATCCGACGAATGGCGCCGAAGTCGTTTTTCGCTCATAGGCATCGCCCTAAACCTGGTCGTAGTGAGGTGAACTGCTCTGACGACGCAACGACCCCGTTTTGGCGCAGAGGTCTGCTCTCCCGGTGTCGATGCTCCGCGCCAGAACGAGGTATTCACCCTGTGTTCACTTACCAGTGGGACGGGTTCCCGGTACAACTGTCTTGTGCGGATACTTGTTGCTGAAGATGACCCGGTGGTTGGCGACGCCTTTGAGGAGGCTCTTAGGGCTGGCCACAACACGGTATTCCGGACCGAGGGTGTCGACGACACCGTGGCCCGTCTGGGTGACGGTGAAGTCGAAACGGTGATACTCGACGTCCAGCTCAAGGATGGAACCGCCTGGGAGGTCCTCGATCGGATCTCCTCCCCTCATCCCCCCTTTCGAGTTGCGCTGGTCACTGCCGTCGATACCGCAGCACCCCAACGTTGGGCGCATGTGCCTCTCTACCGCAAGCCTTTAGACCATCAGGGGCTGATGAGGGCGGTGACCGAGGCGGTGCCATATGAGTGGTCCGGGCGCGATGATGATGGCGAGACGAGAAGTCCGAACTGGATCGAGCGCTTGCTACTGGCGGACGAGCCTCCACTGGTTGTCTCAGTGCCAATCGGTCTGGTCGCGATTGCCCTCGTAACGCTCCTCATGATTCCCATCCGGGAGGAGGTATTCGGTGCCATAGGCGCAAGCTACACGGTCGTCGTCCTGCTGATAGCTGCCTATGCAGGCATCACAGTTGGTTTGGCAGGAGCGTTGGTTGCCTTCCTGGCCTACAACTTCTTCACGGTGCCCCCGTACTACACGTTCCAAATCGCGTCGGCCTCGCTTGTTCTGGAACTGGTGGCCTTCCTCGCAGCCGCGGTTGTAGGGGCGATCTTGATTGGAACCGGCAGAAAGCTATCTCGCCGGCAAACCAGCGAGGCAGCGTTGAGCCGCCTGCGACTTCGACTGCTTTCTCAGACCGTGGACATGCCATCCGCTCAATTGATCGACGTCATCGCTCGCGTCATAAGGGAAGCCCTGCCCGACGGGACGCAACTTGCACTCGTGCAACCTGCCAGCGAACCGCCCGATTGGACTCCGGGCGTCTCTGCCGACATAGCCCGCGTTGAGCGTCGCACGGTTGAAACGCGTTCGGGCAACCGACCCGTGCTGGTCCTTCCCGTCGACACCGAGGGGGTGCTTCTGGTGGCAAGCACACCAGGCCCACGTATGACCGACCAGGACCGGAGAATCCTCAGTTTTGCCGCGTCCGAACTGAGCCGGGTCTCCGAGCAGCTCGAGTTGCTTAAAGCAGCCGAGTCGGCGGAGAGGCTTCAAGCTCGCGACGAAGCCAAGAACGCATTGCTGGCTGCCGTCAGTCACGACCTGCGCACGCCCCTTGACCACGGTTGTCTCTCGACTGAATCCCCATGGCCGTCTCGATCTGAACATCACCTCGGCCGCCGCCGGAGTCACCCGGCACTATGACGACGCCGCCGTTCTCCAGCAGGACACGATCGACGCCAGGGTCTGGCTGGGCATCCACTTGCGCACAGCCGACGAGGTGGGATGTGCGATGGGAACCCAGGTTGGGAACTGGGCGCTCGATCATCACTTCGCGCCGAGGAACTGATCCAAAGAAACAGAGCCGGGCGGAACCAGCAGGTTCTGCCCGGCTTAGTCCGACGAACCAATCAGGTTCACCAAAAAGGCCGTTTCTCTAGGGCTGGGTGACCTCGTAGACGGTCCACTCACCAGTGACGAAGACTGCATCCAGGTCGTAGTCCGCGGTCGTCACGACGTAGTCGACTCCGGGCGAGAGAGCGAGCAGAGCCTCTTGTGGCAACCTGGCGAAGTCATCCGCCCAAGAGCGGTCACGGGGATAGTCGTCGAAGAAGCCGGTCGGCATCACCGACTCCAGGCGTCGCCGCCACTCGGGCACCCGGTCGTAGGGAATGGCGTCCCAGCTCACGTACTGGGGCCGGTCGGTGCGGACGAACAGGTCTCTCCGATCGGGCGGTCCCAGGACCTGTGCGTCAGCCGGGGTCTCGCCAGCCACCCAGGCAAGAGCCGCCTCGAAGTCCGACAACGCCGGCTCCCCGAAGTTGTAGTTCCCGGCGGCGTCATTGGCGAGAGCGACGAACGGGTTCCACAGGATCAGGACCCCGACTACGGCACCGAGCCCTGCCAGGGCTCGGAACCGATCGACCCAGCCCACAGACACACGTGGCCACAAGAGGTCCCAACGTCGCCGGTTGGCGATGGCAGCGATGTTTATCAGGAAGACCGCGGTTGCGAAGGCCGGTAACACTCGGAATGGGGCCAACATCAGGAACCAGACCTGATCCGTGAGTCGGGCAAAGACCGCCAGTCCGACCGGGATCAATGAAACGGCCTGAAAGATCCCGAGCAGGCGGTGGGGAAACTCTTCCCTCATGCGCCAGTGGAGCAACAGGTTGAAGCCCAGCATCACCGAAAGAAGCAGCGGCCCGCGTTCACCGAAGCTGAACATGTCGACGTGATGGGGGATTCGAACCAGCGCTACGAAGGCGGCATCGTCGGCCGACATCGATGACCGAAGCAGGGAGAGCACCTGCGGCACGGCCCCGGGTAGGGCTCCCAACAACAGCAGCCAGATCGAGCGAAGCGCCCGGGACCTGGTGTCGTGCATCAAGAGCAGGGTGACGGCCAGTGCTCCGGACCCCCACAGGCCGACTCCCGGATGAAACGAGAATGCCAGGCCGGCCAGGAACATCGACCATGCGACCTTCCCGCGTTGTGCCAGGACCATTCCAGCGAGAAGGATCGGATACGCCACGAGGCTGGCTTGAAACTCGGTGACGATCTTTGCCGCCCCCACCCCCATGCTCTGGTTCAGTCCCAGCCAGGCAATCAGCGCGACGATGGTGTACAGCGGTCGTGCTCCGAGGCGGCGCCCGATCTGGATGAACAGAAGCGAAATCGAGAACCAGAGGACGATCCGGGCGGTCGGTGCGAGCACCGCCATCCCGAAAAGGTTCATCAGGGGAGCAAAAACCCGGACCCAAACGAAATGCTCATCGAATCCAGAACCGAAGGTCCAGTCGCCGGCGAGATAATTCGGGTCCCCGAAGTGGCGGAGTCGAACGAGGTACTCCAATTCGTTCCCCGACGGAATCACCAGACCGACTGCAGCGACGGCGGCGAGGACAAACAGCCCCGACACAATTGCGTGCTCCCACCACGGTGCCGACTGCATTTTGAAGCCTTGGAACTTGCCCCTCGAAGCCTCCACGGGTGTGGGAATCACGCCTCCCGATTCCGCCCTCACCAGAGTACGAGCCGAAAGCTCGGACTTGCTCCAGAATGCGTGCATCGTCCGGGCTAGCCCAGATCCGGCTGGGTGTAGCAGGACCGGTATCTGATCATGGGTACGCCGCCAATGTTTTGGAAGCCGAACACCTTCCCGGTGATGAGATAGTGGTCACCGGCGCTCTCCGCGTTTACAACGTCGACGAACAAGACCGCGATCGCATCGGTCAGGGTTGGCAAGCCCCGTGGACCGAACTCTGTGGAAACACCGTCGAATCTGGGCAAGGAGTGATGGGCAGCAAACCGATCGGCCGTTGCATGGTCCTGCCCGTCGAGGAGGTTTATCGCAAAGCAACGGGCTTCCAGTGTCAGGGAGGTTGCCGGCTTCGACTTGGTAAGGCTTACGGCAATAAGAGGCGGTTCTAAGGCGACTGTCATGAAGGAGGAAATCGTCATCCCATCGCGGCGCTCCTCCAGGGCTGTGGTCAGGACGGCAACCGGGACCGGCACATTGCGAAGTACTTCGCGTAGGGCCTCCGGTTCGATCGGCTGCGGCCTCCGCTGGTCCGTTCCGACCGCAATCGCCGCGGCGAATTCGATGGTTAATGCCGCGCCCAGTTCAGACATACCGGCGAACCCCGCCCTCTTGTCCCACCCTCTTGTCCCGATGGGCAGGCTACCTCTGGTGGCCTGTCGCGCAACCCTCCGTGGCTAGTGCGAAGTGCCTATTTGCTCTGATCGCCTGTAGTAGAACGAACAGGGTGACGTAGGATGTTTTCTTTGGGGTTTGCATTCGTTGGGCTTGTAGGGGCCGCCCGTCTGGGGGGCCACCGACTAGGGAGCTTGATTCGTGGCAGTCGGGATCGGTTCGGAACCGCTTGAGCTTGTGGACGCAGTGTGTTGTAACTGCGGTGAGACGGACGCGTCCGTCCCGATCGCGGTTGGTGAGGATTTCGAGTACCGGACCAGCCCGGACACATTCGTGATGTATCGCTGTGAACGATGCGAGGTGATCTTCTTGGACCCGCGTCCGGCTCGTGGTGAATTGGGCCGCATCTATGGTCCCGACTACCACGCTTACGGCTTCGACGAGGGCAATTACGGCCTGTCGTTCAGGGTTCGGGCCTGGTTGGAGACCAAACGGATCATGGCTTGGTGCGGCGACCTTGCCTCCAACGCCCGCATAATCGACATCGGTGCCGGCGACGGTTTTCACTTGAAGCTGCTCAAGCAGGCAGGAAAGCCAACCTGGAGGTTGGAGGCGGTTGAGCCCGACGCCAAGGCAGCGACCGCGGCAGCAGCCGCGGGTCTGACTGTGCACAGAGGTTTTGTTGAGGATCTCGAGCTCGAGCCTGAGGGCTACGACTTCGCCATCATGATCATGACGATCGAACATGTCGACGACCCCGTCGACGTTCTGAGACGGGCTCGGGCGCTGCTTCGTCCGGGCGGGCGCTTGGGGATTGTGACGGACAACACCGCCGCTCCGGATGCAAGTTTCGGACGTAGCCGCCATTGGGGCGGCTACCACTTCCCCCGTCACTTCTATCTGTTCAACCGCCGGGCGCTGGCCGAGCTGGCATCCCTCGCCGGATTTGAAGTGGACCGCATGGGGACAATGATGAGCCCGGTCAACTGGACCTACACCGTCCACAACGCTTTGGACGACTGGGGGGCGCCCCGTTGGGTCGTCAACCGGTTCACGTTGGAGTCGGCGCCTGCCCTGGCGATCTTCTCGCTGGTCGACCTTCTAGCCAGATTGCTGGGACGGGGTGCGCTGCTCCGAACAGTTCTGCGCCGCCCCCTGGATCGATCGTGACCAAGAATCGGTTGCCTGTTGCCATCCTGGGGGCAGGATTCGCCGGACTCGTCGCGGCGGACGAACTCACGAAGAGAGGGATACCGGTCGAGGTGTACGAGGCGAGCCCGGTAATCGGCGGCCTGGCCCGCACCTTTCGGGATGATGAAGGCTTCAGCCTTGACTTCGGCGCCCACTTCATCACCAATCGCCTGGCTGCCGCCATCGGGGTGGGAGACCGATGCAAGACGGTGCGCTATTACGGCGAGTCGGTGTGGTTTGAAGATTCCAATTCCTCCTATCCCTTCGGCCTCCTTCGCAAGCCTCGACTAGTTCTCTCGGCGGTGGCCGCACGGACGAAACGGTCGCGGGAGGCGGTCACCGTCGCCGACCTCTTTCGTCAGCGATACGGCCTCGCCTTATCTACCGAGGTAGCCGAGCCTCTCATCGAGGCTTGGTCGGGCCTCCCGGCAACGAGACTCGCCGCGGCCGTTGCCGCCAAGCTGTCGACCAGTATCCCTAAAACGATCTGGCTTCGGGCAGCAGCCTTCGCGACCGGGAGAGCGGTGGCCATCGGCTACTGCCACGAGCAACCCGAAAACGCCAACGTCTGGCATGTATACCCCGAAGAGGGGGTTTCCATGTTGGTGAATCACCTTGCCAGCCGGGTAGAAAGCACCATCCGGTTACGGACCCCGGTCGAAGGCATCGTGGTTGATGGGGGGGCGGTTCGGGCGGTGGTGGTCAACGGCGAGGAACGGCCCGTAGCCGCAGCAATTTCGACTGCCCCAGTGAACGTGCTCCCGAAGATCATCAGAGGCACCGACGACCTGGCCCATCTTGCATCATTTCGCTACCGACCGATGGTCTTCGTCAACCTCCGCCTCGAAGGCCGCAACCTTCTGCCGGATGTGATGACATGGACCCCTGGCCCTGAGACTCCGTTCTACCGGCTGACGGAAGCTCCTATCTCCATGCCGTGGCTCGCCCCTGAGGGCAAGACCATCATCACCGCCGACATTGGCTGCGAGGTAGGTGACGAAATCTGGTCGGCCGACGACGGCGACCTGGCCACCATGTGCTTGCAGGCCCTGGAACCAATCGTGCCCAACATCGCAGGCCGATACCTGGGGTCCAAGATCCTCAGAACCCCGATCGCCTATCCCGTCTTCGACATCGAATACGAGGCGGAGCGGCGGACCTTCGCGAAGGGCACCGGTATCGCAGGCCTCTTGTCGGTCGGACGCAACGGAGAGTTCGACCATCTACTAATGGAGGATCTCTATTGGCGAACCCTGATCAGGGTTCGCCGGCTTGCCTCCCAACTCGTCTAACGACTACCCAGCCACGAAGAGACGGGCCGAAACAGAGCCTGATGTGGCAGCGTCGGTTTCTACGTACCCGTGCGAAAGCAGGTCTGCGATCACGTTCCGGTCGAACTCGTCTCCCCGGCCTACCACCCAAACTCGTGGCCAGGACAGTGCCTCGGGTTCAAAGACGTCATGGTGGGCCTGAACTCCGGTTCGTTTGATGGAATCAAGCTGGTACGGAGTCAACGATCCCCAGGGTTCGCTCGGCAGTATTGGACTTGCGGGCGGGAAGGGCCCGGCGAGAGGGTCGACTGAGTAGTACATGGCGACGATTCGATAGAAGGCGTTTGGAAAGGCAACCGCATCGCCCGGCAGTACTCGATCAGCCATCATCGGGACCAGCTCACGCCAACCTTGCCCCTCATTGAGATTTCCGGCGACCGCGGCCACGATTAGACCAGCCGTCCACACCGCTAGGACGATCGGGATCGCAAAGTCTCGAAAACCTCGCAGGAGCCGTTTGAGCCCAAGAGCGGTCAAGATCGAAAATGGAACCACGAACCCTGCGAGGTATTCGCTCACAAAAAGGGATTGGAAAGGGGCGAGGGCCAGATATGCCAAGACCGGCACGGCGAACCAGAAGGCAGGCAACCATCGTATGCGATCGGTCCGCGCCACAGCGAAGATGCCGGCTGTCGCTAGGGCAAGGACGAGCCATCCGAGTGGGAAGCCTCCTCCAAGGTCGTAAGCCGCAGAGACCGCGTGTCTCAGATCGAACGGACCGATCCAGTTCAACGTGTCGGTCGGTGCCAGGAACAACAGAGTCGGGATGAAGCCAGCCCCGACGATGATCGCTAACGCTTCCAGGTTCAGCCGGGTGAGACGTCGCTGGTAAAAGAGGGTGAACAGGCCATGTGCTCCGATCACAACGACGGCAGTTAGGTGAATGTGAAGGCCGATTACCGCTGCGAGGGCGTAAAGCAACCACCAACGCCGTTGCCCTCGTGCGGTGGCCCGGACAAGGGCGATTGTGGCCACCGCCGACCACAAGATGAGGAACCCATAAGGGCGGGCCGTCACCCCAAAGCGAATGAAGTACGGATTGAGAGCCAGCAGCAGCACCGACAGAGCCGCCAGGCTCGAACCGAAGAGCCTTTGGACCAGTCGGTATGCGACGACTAGGCCTGCCAAAGCAGCGATCGCAGACGGGAGCCGCAGGGCAGCCTCACTGGTGCCAAAGAGGCCGCTCCAGGTTTTCAAGAACACATAGTGGAACGACATGTTGTAGTCGATTCGGGTCAGATCGGACAGCATGGCGGCCCATGGCAATTTGACCATCTCTGCAGTGAAACCCTCATCTCCGTTCAAGCTCAAGGCGTCAAGACGGATCAGCATCATGAGCCCTGAGAGGGTCCCAGCGACCAGGGCGACCACAGGCGACCACCAGACCAGCCTCGTGGCTTGCTCTGACCCCGCAACCTCAACCGGCGGGAGTGCTGACATTCCAGCAATTTGGTCGCGCGCCATTGGTGACATCCCTACCTCCCCTTTACCCCGTTAGGAAACCTAAAGAGTCTTGCCCCCCGGGCAAGGGGCCTCTCGGATCAGAAACGATTGGACGCTACGACGCGTCGTCGGAGATGACTGAAGCACGTGTCACCACCAATGCATGCTTGCAGCCTCCGCTCCGACCGATGTCCGACGCCGGCTCCGGTAGGTTCACCGACTCAGCCGGGCAGGCCAGCTCGACCGATTCGACCCAGAAACGGCCGATTACCCTGAGCCCACCCAATCTGGAGCTTCCGCAATGGCGTCCCGATCACGAGGCCGCTCAAGGATCAATCAAGTCGCCGATTCTCCCTCGATGAGGTTCGGCGAACTTGAAGCGGCGGTGATGAAGGTGGTGTGGGAACAGGAGGGATGGTTGACCCCGGGAGAGGTACGCGACGTCCTCCCACAGGGGGCTCGCCTTGCCTACACCACGGTGATGACTGTCTTGGTTCGACTGTGGAAAAAGGGGTTGTTGGAGAGGCAACGGGATGGCAAAGCGTTCGCCTACCACGCGGTTGAAAGTCGCGAGCAATGGACCGCACGCCGTATGGAGGAACTCTTGTCGGCGGTCGGGAACCCATCCGAAGCCCTGACCCATTTCGTACGTGTGCTCGATCGGGTCGAGCGAGATCAGCTGCGGCGGATTCTAAAGGCGGGCCGCTCCGAGTGATTGCCGTCGTTGCGTTCGGGTGGGCGCTCCTGGCCCTTCCGGGCCTGGCCCGACGTCGCCTCCGTCTCATGGAGCCTTTGATGGAAGCTCGGCTGAGCGCGTTGTCGCTTGCGTTCGGTTCCGGGCTCGTCGTATTTGGATTGGTCTCGATGTCTTTGCCGACACTGCACGACGGTGTCGGTGCCCACCAACTCGTTGCGATATGCCGCCGACTGATCCACGACCTGCTCGCCGGCGGACAATTCGGAGGGGGCGTCGCGGCCCTGTTGCTGGCGATTCTGTTGGTTCGAGCGGTCACGGGTTTGCGACGACTACGCCGGATCCAACAGGCCGCCGTCATCGAGCCCTGGGTCGGTCATCATCAGCGTGACGACAACGATTACGAGTTTGTGGTTGTCCCAACTGCTGGCTTCGTTGCGTTGACGGTCGGTGGTTCCACCCGGCAGGTTGTGGTTTCGGATGGTCTGGTTGCTGCGCTCAGCGATGACGAGTTGACGATGGTGGTACGCCATGAGTTGGCGCACCTTCGGCGCCGACACCACTCCTACCTTGCCATGGCGGCCCTGATCGATTCGATCTTCGGTTGGATCCCCGGGGTGCGCTCGTCGACTGGGGCTCTGCGGCTCGCGTTGGAGCGGTCGGCTGATGAGGAGGCCGCCGGC
>JANMST010000054.1:0-5922 GCA_031389635.1 Acidimicrobiia bacterium
CTCGTTTACCCTCACAGCTCATGGCCCACCTGATCGCGTCCTTCTTCGGGTCGGGTCTCATCCTCGGCCGGGTACGCGGGTCGCACCGCGGGTCGGGAACTGTTGGGGCACTGTTGGCACTGGGAATATCATTTCTGATCCCGCCCGTCTACGGCCGCCTCGCCGCCCTCGGCGCGACAATCGTCCTTGGGATCTGGTCAATCCAGGCGCTCAAGCTCGGTGACGACGACCCCGGCTGGGTTGTGATAGATGAAGCCGCAGGAACCTTCCTGGCGACGATCGGCCTCGGCATTCCCGCCGCGATCGTTGCGTGGGTGGTCTTTCGAGCCGCCGACATCGCCAAGAGGGCTTTCCCCGGAGTGGCAGCTGCCGAGCGGGTCTCGGGCGGGATCATGGCTGATGATCTGGTGGCGGGCCTCTACGGGCTGGCGGCGGGGTGGGTGGTTCAGCTGGTCGTCGGCTGAATGGGGGAACTCGTCTCCGGGGTGCGAGCGGCTTTCGAGGAAGCCTTTCGGCGCGGAGTTACTGCAGTCGATCCTGGAGAAGCCGTCCAAGCAGAGCTGGAAACCTTGGGAATCGAAGGCCCCGTCACGGTCGTGGCGATCGGCAAGGCAGCCCAGGCAATGGCCCACGGTGCCATTGAGACGCTGCAAGACAGGGTCGTCGGAGGAGTCGTGGTTTCAACCGGTCCTCCGAGCGGCCAAAGTTCCCCCCGTCTCAGGTATCTTCAAGGCGGCCACCCCATCCCGACCGAGGCCTCTTTGCAGGCAGGCCAAGCAGTCATGGCCGAGGCTGCCGGAGCCGAAGGCACATTGCTGGTCCTGATCTCAGGAGGAGCATCGGCTCTCGCCGAGGTTCCCGTTGATGGGGTGACGCTGACCGATCTGGCCACGACCTACCCGGTCCTCCTTCGCGCCGGGCTGCCAATCGAAGACATCAACACCGTTCGCCGGCACCTGTCCGCTCTCAAGAACGGTGGTTTGCTGGCTGCGACCCAAGCAACCACCGTGACGCTGTTGATCGCTGACGTCGTCGAGGCCGATGCCACTGCCATCGGATCGGGACCGACCCTGGCTGACTCAAGTACACCGGGCGACGCGCTCGCCATCTCCGCCCAGGCCGGGATCCTGGAACTGCTCCCACCGGCGGTACTCAAGGCCCTTCGATCGCCCGCCCATAGGCCGACGTCCTCGCCGGCGCATCGGTGGGCGATCGTGACCGATGGCGCCGCCGCGGTTCAAGCCGCCGCCGATTATCTAAGGCTGAGCGGCTTCAATACGGAAATCGATCCGAAACCGTTGACCGGCAACGCGGCCGAGCAGGGCTGGCGCATGGCTTCGGAGGCCCCTCCGTCGACCATCGTTATACGCCACGGCGAGACCGTCGTGACGGTCCGGGGCGACAGTCCCGGCGGCCGCAACCAGCACGCCGCCCTTGCCGCCGCCCTCGCCCTCGACGGCCAGGTCGCAGTTTTTGCCAGCCTGTCCAGCGATGGTCGGGACGGGTTGACCGAGGCAGCAGGGGCGATCGTCGACGGCGAGACCTGTCAGCGGATAAGGGCTGGCGGTCTCGACCCCGAGGAAATGCTGGCCGGGTGTCGCTCGCACGATGCTCTGGCTGCTTCGGGAGATCTGGTGGTCACCGGAGCGACCGGAACCAACGTCGCCGACATCTGGATGGCCTGGCGCGAGGCCAGGCCAACGGAATAGGGCTAGAGGTTGACTTCGACGTAACGGGCTTCCTCGACGCCGGGTACCAGGCGCAGCTTGGCGACCTGGTCGTCGGTCAGCGGTTGGTCGAGGTTGAGACCCATCATGGCGGCGTCGTTAGTGAGGCGGGAACGGCCCACCACCATGTTGGCGATGTTGACTCCGATGTCTCCGAGGAATTGACCGACCCGGCCGATCATGCCTGGAACATCGGCGTTGCGAACGATCAGGAGATGGCGCGAGATCGGCAGTTCGACGTCGTGGCTGAGGATCTCGATCAACATCGGGCCTTTTCGAGACTGGGTCGCCGCCACCGAGATCTCGTGTCCGCCGACGGTGCCCGAAACCGTCAGCATCGACACGTACTCAGGGCTGTGCTCGGTCGACTCGATGATGAGACGGATGCCCTTCTCTTCAGCCAGTTTGAGAACATTGACATAAGAAACGGCCTGGGTGGACACCGCTCCAAGGCCGCCTTTGAGGACCGCCAGGCCGAGCGGACGCACCTCCACCCCACCGAGACGACCGGCCGCCGCCACCCGGATCTCATCCGACGTTCCGCCCGCCAGCCCCATGAATACTCGGCCCAACTGCTCGGCGACCGGAAAGTACTCGCGGACCTCCTCGGCGACCTCGCGCCCAAGGTCGATGTTGACGGCCGAGAGGACCAGGTCGCCGCGGAGCGCGGCGGCCACAGCCTCGGCGACATGGGACCCGGCCTTGTCCTGGGCTTCGACCGTGGACGCACCGAGATGCGGAGTGAGCACGACCTGGGTCAGTTCAAAGAGAGGGCTCTCGGTCAGAGGTTCGGTGGCGAAGACGTCGAGCGCCGCGCCGCCGATGTGGCCGCTGCGAACCGCCTCGACCAATGCGAGTTCGTCGATGATCCCGCCCCGGGAGGTGTTGACGATTCTCATGCCCTTCTTGCACTTGGCCAGGTTGTCCTTGCCGAGCAGCCCTTCGGTGTCGGCGGTCAGAGGCAGATGGATGGTTGTGAAGTCGGACCGCTCCAGCACCTCTGTGAGTTCGACGAGATCGACCCCGATTCGCCGGGCCCGATCGCGGCTGATGAAGGGGTCATAGGCGATCACCTTCATTCCGAATGCTGCCGCCCGGTGGGCGACCAGGGACCCGACCCTCCCCAACCCGATCACGCCAAGGGTCTTGTCGAAAAGCTCCACTCCTTGAAAGCTCTTTCGATCCCACACCCCGGAGCGGGTCCGGGCGTCGGCCTGGGGAATCTGTCGGGCCTGGGCGAGAAGTAACGCGATGGTGTGCTCGGCGGCGCTGATTGTGTTGGCCTCGGGGGCGTTGACGACGAGGACGCCGGCCTTGGTGGCAGCGTCGAGGTCGATGTTGTCGACCCCGATTCCGGCCCGCCCGATCACCCGCAGCCTGGGCGCTGCGGCAATCATGGCGGCGTCGACTTTGGTAGCCGAGCGGACTACCAGGCCCTCGGCGTCGGCCAATTCGACGAGCAGGGCAGATCGGTCCCACCCGCTGGCGTCCATCACGTCAGCTGAGGCGGACAACACGTCGATCCCCGCCTGGGCCAAAGCCTCGGCAACGACAACTTTTGGTCTCAATTGGAAGTTCCTTCTCGGATTGTTGGCGTAGTTTCGTCCCATCGACGGGCAGGAACAAGACGGGAGCTTGGGACGCCAGACGCCAGACGCCAGACGGCGTCAGTCCTTCGGACGGGTCCGGCGGTCGGGCCTGGGCTGCACCCCCGACGGCACCGGCTGTATTTGGCGTCTGGCGTCTGGCGTCTGGCGTCTCGTCCACCACACCGCTCGCCCACCATCGGACGCCCGTAGGTTGCCACCAGTGGCCTAGTCTCCGGTTCCATGGACTGGATTCCTTCGGTGATCGTTGCGGCGGTGGACGGGTCGGACCAGAGCGATCGGGCAGCAGCCCTGGCAGCCGCATTGGCACGGGTCCATCACGCTCGTCTAGTCCTCCTCACAGTGGTCAGACCCCCCGAAGGCTGGTGGGGGGTCACCGGCGAACCACCCACTCCAGCCGCCCTGTCGGAAGCCTTGATCTCCGGTCAGCAAGAAGTGTTGGCTGCGGTCGAGCACGCCATCGATCTCCACGACGTCGACTTCACGACCGTCGAAGAACTGGGCGATCCCACCTCGACAATCATGGCTGTCTGCGAGCGTGAAAAAGCCGACCTCCTTATCGTCGGCCGCCGGGGTGCAGGTCTGGTCGAGCGGATGGTCATCGGATCAGTAGCCGATCGCCTGGCCCATCACGCCCCCTGCCCGCTTCTGATCGTTCCGTGATCGAGAGTCTGGAACTGTTCGCCTTCGAGAAGGACACCGCCGTCGAAGCAGGCGGCGACGACCTCTTCATCGCCAACATCACCGACCGCTGGTCGATCGGCGGCCGACCCAACGGCGGCTATCTGATGGGGACGATTCTCAGGGCCATTTCCCATCGCCTGACCCATCCCGATCCTCTCACTTCAACCGGCCACTTTCTCTCGCCCGCCGAACCGGGACCTGCCGAGATCAAGGTCAACGTGATCAAGGAGGGCCGCAGCCTCTCTACCGCCCAGGCAGTCCTGTCCCAGAACGGCCGCGACCGTCTGGTGGCTCTGGCTACTTTCGGAGCGTTGGAGGATGGAGGAGTCACGAGGGTCGCCGAGAACGCTCCGGTCCACGGCGACAACTTGGTCTCCTCGATCGGACGACCCATTCTCTTCCCGATCGTGGAACGATTCGAACTCGAAATGCCACCCGAGCAATCGCGGGCGGCCTCCGGCCAACCTGATCACACCGATGGCCCGGCCGAGTTCGTCGGGAGGATCAGGTTCGCCGACGGAATGCCGGCGAGCCCTTTGGCATTTCCGCTCCTGGTCGACGCATTTCCACCGACCGTGTACCGGCTTGGTCTGATCGGTTGGACCCCAACCCTGGAATTGACGGTCCACACCCGGGGTCGTCCGGTTCCCGGCCCGCTCACATTGCGGGTGCGCTCTCGTTATGTGATCAACGGACTCGTGGAAGAAGACGGTGAGTTGTGGGATCAGACCGGAGCATTGGTCGGCCAGTCGCGGCAGTTGGCCAAGATCATCATCTGATCTGCGCTAGAGGGCGGCCCTCTAAAGATTGGGCGCAACCTCGCGGCCGATCATTTCCAGACCGGATCGGTCGTAGGCCGCTTCGGCGACGTAACAGATGAGATAGCCCAGTCCGGCGTCCTTCCACGGTTGCAGCTTCTCGATGATTTGATCCGGCGTCCCGGCCCATTCGGAGACGTTGCGCATCGCTCGATCGACCAGGTTATCTGGCAACGCCTCGGCGTAGTGGCTGCGCAACCAGGCGAGACGCTCCTTGACGACGGCCTCGGACTCACCGCAGAGGATGTTGAAGTTGTGGCTGCGCACGATCTCGTCGAAGTCCCGGCCGACGTCACGACAATGGTCGGCGAGTATCTGCGAACGCCGCTGGAAGTCCTCGAGGTCTTCTCCGAAGTTCGTGTACGAGGCGTATTGGGCGGCGAGGCGGAGGGTGAGTTGCTCACCACCACCGGCGATCCAGAAGGGGATGTGAGGCTGTTGGAGCGGCTTGGGCTGACAGATCGCACCGGCCAGTGTGTAGTACTTGCCATCGAAGTGAACCTCTTCTTCGGTCCACATCCTCTTCATGATCTCGACGGCTTCGCCGAGCTGCCCGATCCGGACCGAAGGCTTAGGAAACTCGTACCCGTAGGCGAGATACTCCGCCTCGTACCAGCCGGCGCCGATCCCCATCTCCAAACGACCACCCGACAGTGCGTCGACCGTCGCCGCCACTTTGGCCAGATAGGACGGCGGTCGATAGGCGTTGCAGGTGCACATTTGTCCGAGCCTGACCCTGCTGGTGCTCACGGCCAGGGCGCCCATGAGGGTCCACGCCTCGTGCGTGGGCTCCTGCGTGGCCATCGGAACCGTGTGGAAATGGTCGTAAACCCAGACCGACTCGAACCCGTCGACCTCGGCCGACACCGCCACGTCGTGCATCACCGACCACTGTTGATCGGCCGGTATGCCGATGAGATCGAGCCGCCAACCCTGAGGAATAAAGACACCTGCGCGCATGGGCACGGACGATAGACCGGTGGATAAGCCTCAAGTCTCAAGCCCCAAGCGACACGGGAGCCGTCGCACGTCTCACGTCGCACGTCTCACGCAGGTTCGGCTTGAGGCTTGAGACTTGAGGCTTGA
>JANMST010000062.1:0-7934 GCA_031389635.1 Acidimicrobiia bacterium
CTCCGCCGATAAACACTTTGCCCATTCCGCCTGTAGCCAGGGAGTGGCGCTAACCGGTTCGGCGGCCTTCATGGTTGACCAACCGGGGCGTTCAGGGATACGGGTTATCAGGGCGCTGGCCCAGGTGGCTAACACACGGGGTCGACAACCAGAGTCCCGGGGGTCTCGTACCCCCGGGACTTCTGCGGTCCTGGCAGCTTTTGCGAGGCCCGATCCCGAGGGCTAGCTTTCCACTCTCTCCTGGGACGCTTCGTTCCGGATCCCCCGATAGTCAAAGGTGGACTATTGCCATTGCCAATAAAGCCTCTGGGCCGTAGGCAGTTCCTGCGTTTGCTGGCGACAGCGGGCGCGGCGGCTGTCTTACCGGTTCCGGCCGTGGCACTTGGCGCCTCCCGCCGACCCCCGCTGGATTTCGTATTTCCCCAGGATCCAATCGACACGTGGTTTGCCCAGACCTTTGGACTGGCCAAGGCCGACGGCCGCATCCACTTGGGCATCGACCTGATGGCACCCAAGATGACGCCCGTCTACGCGATCGCCGACGGGACCGTCAACCGGATCGCCCAAAGCCCGCGAGCCGGTCGGCACATGATCATCGACCATGCCGATGGCTGGCAGAGCTGGTACTTGCATCTCAACAACGACGACCCGGGGCGCAACAACGGTCGAGCCGACTGGGCCCTCACTGTGACCGAAGGTCTCGAAGAGGGCTCTCATGTCACGGCCGGGCGCCACATCGCGTTCGTCGGCAACTCGGGGAATGCCGAGGGCGGCTCGTCACACACCCACTTCGAACTCCACCTTGGCTCACGAATTGTCAATCCGTATCCGTACCTGGTGGCAGGTCAGGCGGTTGCCCTCGAGGCTGCCGAGAAGCAGCGCCTGGTTGACACCGTCCACACGATGTGCCAGCCCGACGGCGATGAGCCGGCGATTGACTCCGACGTGTGTCCGCACCCGACCGACCACTTTCGTGAGATCCCCAAGGGCGTCCCCGGCACCGTCTAAGGCCGGCACCGTCTGAGGCCAGGACCTTCTAAGGCCAGACCTTCTAAAGCCAGACCTTCTAAAGCTTGCTATTAGGGCGTTGGGCTTCATCGCCCGAGGGCAGCTGGGCGAGATCATCGAGCATGGCTACCTCTTCGGCGATCTCGTCCGGGGACCGGCTGTCCACTGTCACGGCTGCCATCTCGGCTCCGTGTATCGAAGGAGCGCTGTTGCCGACCCAGATGACTCGCCGGACCCGGGCGCCCGCGGCAGCTTTCGCCCAACCCCGGGCAGCAGCTTCCGGGGCGGCGAATGCAAGTTCTCGCCCGTCACCCAGGGCGGACTCGACGAAGACGGCCGTGAAACACGACGTGGCTGCCGCCTCGACGTGGCTCTCGTCGGACAGGTCACCGATCGCCACTTTGATGCCGAGCGACCGGAGCGGCCCATGAGAGCTGGGGGAACTGATGAATGCCCGCACCTCTCTATCAGGTGCCGCCAATTTGCGAGCGATGACCTCACCAAGTGGATGGTCGGCACCAACGACGATGACGGGCATTTGAAGAACGGTAATGAGTTCAGGGAAACAGAGAGCCGGGGCGAAAACCGCTGAGACGCTAGACGCCAGACGCTAGAGGGTCTCGAGCGCCGTTGGTAGAGCACCGGGGCGACCCCGTATCGGGATAGCATGGGCCGATGCGACTGACTCCTCCCACAACAGGAACGTTCACTCTTTCGTTGCTGGCCATCCTGGCCGGGATTGCGACGCACTTCGGATATATCGACGCGCTTGCCGAGTATGAGTTCTTGCTCCTGGCAGGTGGCGGCGGTCTGCTCGTCCTCGGCGTTCTCCTGCGCAAACTCTGATTCGTCTAGCGTCTAGCGTCTAGCGTCTCGAATATGCAGTCGATGCATACAACCATCGGGCACTCTTCGCCCATTCCTACAATGCCTGGCTCCCATGCGGAGCACCACTCCTCTCTACGATCCGCGGTTTGAACACGATGCTTGCGGCGTCGGTTTCATCGCTTCGCGCGATCTGCAGGCTTCGTACTGGTTGACCCGGCTGGCGGTCGAGTGCCTGGTCCGGCTCGAGCATCGGGGAGCCAAGGCGGCCGATGGAACCGGTGACGGCTGTGGCATCCTCACCCAGGTTCCCTATCGGTTGCTCGCCCGAGAACTCTCGGTTCGAGGCATCACGGCCCCACCGGCAGGCCGGCTCGGGGTGATGGCGATTTTCTTCCATCCCGGTCGATCCGAAACAGAGCGGCGACTGATCTCGAAGGCAATCGAAGGGGAAGGACTCCGACTCCTGGTCTATCGACCGGTCCCGACCCATCCCGCGGTCCTCTCACGGCGGGCCAAAGAGTCCTTGCCAAAGATCGAGCAGGCCCTCATCGAGGCGCCCGCCGACCTGACCGAGGAGGAGTTCGAGCGCCGGATGTTCCTCGCCCGCAAAGTGGCCGAAAAGGACATTGGGCCCGGCACGACCATCGTCTCGTCCTCGGCCCGAACTGTGGTCTACAAGGGCCTCTTTGCTCCCAGCACCATGGCCGACTTCTTCTGGGACCTAGCCGATGCCGACTACGAGACCGCTTTCGCCATCTTCCATCAGAGGTACTCGACCAACACCTTCCCGTCGTGGGAGATCGCCCAGCCTTTCCGGGCGCTGGCTCACAACGGCGAGATCAACACGGTCGCCTCCAACCGGTCGTGGACCCATGCCCGCGAACGTGTCGCCACTTCGTCGGCGTGGGGCGACCGTCTGGCCGATCTGGCGCCGTTCTTGCAACCGGGTCAATCCGACTCCGGGAGCCTCGACAACCTTTTCGAACTGTTGGTGCTTTCCGGCCGGTCGCTCGTCCACGTCAAGGAGCTCTTGGTTCCGGCGGCCTGGGAGAACGTGGTTGATCTGTCGCCGGAGCGCCGAGCGTTCTCCGAATACCACGCCTTCCTGACCGAACCCTGGGATGGCCCCGCCGGGGTCGCTGCGACCGACGGGATCAGCCTGGTTTCGTTTGTCGACCGCAACGGGCTCCGCCCCGCTCGGTGGGCGATCACACCCAACGTCGTGCTCGTCGCGTCGGAAGCAGGGGTTTGCCCGGAGGAAGAAGCCCGGGCTGAACAGACCGGCCAATTGGGTCCCGGTGAGATCCTTCTCTTCGACCGCACTACCGGCACGATCCAATTCTCCGAGGAGATCAAGGAATCGCTGGCGGCGCAGGCCCCCTACGAGGAATGGATCGGAACCGAGACGTTCTACGTCCAGCAGCCTTTCGATGCCGTCGCCGACGATCGATTCGAGGCCGGCCCCTTCTGCCGTGTGTTCGGCTACACGCCCGAGGAGCGGCGCCTGATCCTGGCTGAGATGGCCGAAGGCAAGACGCCGACCGGCTCCATGGGCAACGACTCTGCTCTGGCGGCACTGGCCGAGGAACCCCGGCGTATAACTCAGTACCTCCATCAGCTATTCGCACAGGTCACCAATCCGCCGATGGATCCGATCCGCGAGCAACTGGTGATGTCATTGCGGACCTACATGGGTCGGCGGGCGTCGATGCTCTCGGAGACCAACAGCACGGCTCACATTGTCGAGTTGTCGTCGCCGATCCTCTCGGATGCCGAACTCTCGTCCATCGTTCGAAGCTCCGATCCGAGCTTCTTCTCGTATTGGATCGCTGCCACCTGGCTTTCTGCAGAAGGACCGTCCGGGATGGCTGACGCCATCGACCGGATCACCGACGAAGCCGTCGAAGCCGTCACAGGCGGAGCTTCATTGATTGTTCTCTCTGATCGAGAAGTCGATGCCGACAACGCTCCGATTCCCATGGTGCTGGTGGTTGGAGCCATCCACCACGCATTGATCGAAGCGGGTATCCGCATCAAGGCCTCGATGATCGTGGTCTCGGGTGAGCCCCGCGACTCGCATGATCTGGCGATGCTGATCGCCGCCGGTGCTTCTGCCGTCAACCCTTATCTCGCCATCGACCAGGTCCGGGCGTTGGCCGAAGAGGGAGTCGTCAACGTCGATCCGGTCGTTGCCCAGGAGAACTATCGGTCTGCCCTCCAGTCCGGTCTTCTCAAAGTCATGTCGAAGATGGGGATCTGCACGGTGTCGGCGTATCGAGGCTCGGAGCTCTTCGAGGTCATCGGTCTCGGGGAGGACGTCTGCGACCTTTCGTTCCGTAACGCTCCTCGCCGCTTCACCGGTCTAAACCTCGAGCAGGTGGCGGGTCGAGTGCTGGAACTGCACTCCCGTTACGGCGCCGGCGAAGAGTTCCCGGGCGGCTTCTACAAGTTTCGCGGCAAGGGGAGTCTCCACATCACCAGCCCGGGTGTCGTCCTGTCCCTGCAAAAGGCAGTGCGATCGGGCGAAGAGGCCGACTGGGATCATTACGTCGCCCAGATCCTCAGCCGGCCGCCGTCGGTGATCCGCGATCTTCTGGCGCTGGCGAAGCGGACGCCGGTCCCACTCGATGAAGTCGAACCAGTCGAGCGGATAATGCGGAGGTTTGTGGCGTCGGCCATGTCCCACGGTGCTCTGTCCCGGGAAGCCCACGAAGCCCTGGCCGAGGCAATGAACCAGATCGGTGGCTATTCCAATTCGGGTGAGGGGGGCGAGGGCCCCGAGCGATACGGAACCCCTCGGAACTCGGCGATCAAACAGGTCGCCTCGGGACGATTCGGAGTAACCCCGGCTTACCTTGCTTCGGCGGAAGAGCTTCAGATCAAGATGGCTCAGGGCTCGAAGCCGGGTGAAGGGGGACAGCTTCCGGGCCACAAAGTCACCGCCGAAATCGCCCGCTTGCGTCACACCGAATTAGGCGTGACTCTCATCTCCCCACCACCTCATCACGACATCTACTCGATCGAAGATCTTGCCCAGCTCATCTTCGACCTCAAGTCGTTCTCACCGGCGGCCCGCGTCTCCGTCAAGCTGGTCTCGGAGCCTGGCGTAGGCACGGTGGCGGTCGGAGTCGCGAAGGCCCAAGCCGATGCCATTCTCATTTCCGGCATGGAGGGCGGAACCGGCGCCTCGCCCCTCGAATCGGTCAAGCATGCCGGGGCCCCGTGGGAGCTAGGCCTGGCCGAAGCCCATCAGGTCCTGGTCGCCAACGGTCTCAGGGGCCACGTGGCCCTGGAAACGGATGGAGGGCTGAGGACCGGTCGCGATGTAGTGGTCGCCGCCTTGCTCGGAGCAGAGCGCTTTGGTTTCGGGACGCTGCCGCTGCTGGCGGTTGGCTGCAAGATGGTCCGTCAATGCCATCTGAACACATGCCCGGTCGGGATCGCCACCCAGCAAGAAGACCTTCGCGCCAAGTTCACGGGTGCCGCCGATCACGTCGTCACGCTCTTCCGCCTCCTGGCCGAAGAGGTTCGTCGTCATCTCGCCTCCCTCGGTGCTCGCAGCATGGCGGAGATCATCGGACGGGCCGACCTCCTCGAGCCGGTTGATCATCCGCTGGCAGGGGGACTCAGCAAGTTGCTGGTCCGTGCAGAAGGCCGCTGGCGTCATCAGGGCTATCAAAAGTCGGCTCCCTCCCGTCTCAACGAGCGCTTGGTCGAAGATGCCCTTGGGGCGGTCGAGTCCGGCCACCCCATAGAACTCGCCTTTCCAATCTCCAACGGCGACCGCACGATTGGCGCCCGCCTGTCCGGAGAGATCGTCCGCCGGCGAGGATCGGAAGGGCTCCCGCCGGGGACAGTCCGGGTCCATCTGGCCGGTTGGGCCGGTCAGAGCTTCGGGGCCTTCCTGGTCGACGGGGTCGAGCTCCGGTTGGCCGGGACCGCCAATGATTACGTCGGGAAGGGGCTCGGCGGTGGCCTGGTGGTCGTTAAGCCCCGCCGCCCCAACGACCTCATACCCCATGCCGCTGGCAACGCAGTCCTCTACGGCGCCACCGCCGGGACCGCCTACCTGTCGGGGATGGTCGGCCAACGCTTCGCAGTCCGTAATTCGGGGGCCACCGCCGTCATCGAAGGGTGCTCTGATCACGGCTGCGAATACATGACCGGTGGGACGGTGGTGGTTCTTGGCTCAGTGGGTCGCAACTTCGCGGCCGGGATGACCGGCGGAGTGGCCTTCGTCTGGGACCCGAAGGCGGTCCTGAACAGGTACCTGGCCGAAACCTCGCCAGCCAACCGCCGCTTGCTGGATATGGAGCGTCTGGAGTTGCACGGCCTGATCGATTCGTTCTTCGAGGCGACGGCCTCACCCGTGGCCCGTGGGATATTCGACGATTGGGACCGCCAGGCCGACCGCTTCTGGGTCCTGAGGGCGAGCAAGCCCATCGTGGTACAACCTGCGGCCGTTGGTGCGGGCGCCGTATCAAAAGGATGAGACGCCAGACGCCAGACGCCCCAATCAGACGCCAGACGCCAACCGGTTGGGCCTGTATTGATGGTTCACCCTGCGTTCTTCCATCTCTTCGCCCCCGTCGTTCCATCAACGGGCGTCAAGGCCCGTTTGGCGTCTAGCGTCTGATCAGGGCGCGACGGCGGCGGAGCCCACCACTAAGGGGTAACGCACGCCCCGGATCCAATTACACTATGCAGGTAGTGCAAATGCCGCCTACCGGGCGGCGATGGGAGTTTTCTGATGGCCACAGTCGATATTGACCTCGGTGCCTACAAGCTGGGATGGCACGACGTCGAGGACAACGAGTTCAAGCCGGCCAAGGGCCTCAATGAGTCGATCATCCGCCAGATGTCGGAGATGAAGAAAGAGCCGCAATGGATGCTCGACTTCCGGCTCAAGGCGTACCAGCGGTTTCTGCGCAAGCCCATCCCCCAGTGGGGTGGCGGCGGCGCTCTCAACGACATCGACTTCGACGACATCTATTACTACGTCAAGCCTTCGGGCGGCCAGTCCAAGGACTGGGACATGGTCCCCGAGTCGATCAAGTCGACCTACGAGAAGCTGGGGATTCCCCAGGCCGAGCGCAAGTACCTCGCCGGCGTCACCGCCCAGTACGAATGCCTTCGAGGGGATGTCCGCGTCTACACCGTCAATCGGGGGATGGTCGCCATCAAGGAGATCGAGGCCGGTGACCGGGTGTTCTCGCTGAATGAGCGAACCGGTCAACTCGAGATTCACAGTGTCAAGTCGGCGTCTCAGACAGACGTCTGTCAGACCTACCGGGTGGAGGTCGACGGCGGCCGAGTTGTATATGCAACCGACAACCATCCGATCCTGACCCGCCAGGGTTGGGTCAACGTCGGTGACCTGAAGGCCGGGGCCGAAGTTGCAGTGGCGGAATCCTTGCCCGATGCCGGGCTGTCCTTCTCGCCGGTTCGTCCCAAGGGCACGCCCGACGACTTCCCCGAGACGACATCTCCGAAGGTGGCCTGGCTGTTCGGCTACGCGATCGGTGGCGGCAACCTCGACACCGACGGATCACTGCTGTCGTTGGTGGCCGATGGCGATACCGCCGCGATTCTGCAGGGCACGATCGGCGCTCTTTTCGCAGTTAGCGCCAAGGCCGGTGGGGGTAGGGTCGCTATCGACAACAAGCCGATGATTCGGTGGCTGCAGCGCAACGGTCTCGTCGGCGATCGCGATGTTCGCCGGGTGCCCGCTTGGGTGTTCGGTCTGCCGCTGGCTGAGAGAGCCGCCTTCCTGCGCGGTCTGCTCGACGGATCGCGCGAGGGAGGACTCACGGGTCCGTTGTCCGGCGACATCTCCGAGCTGGCCGAGTTCACCGGCCTCACAGGATCCGAGAGCCGGGTCGGTTATGCCCCGGTGATTTCAGTGACGGAGGCCGATGTCGCAGCCGTTTTCGACGTCGAGGTCGACGGACCGCACAACTTCGTGGCCGAAGGGGTCATTGTCCACAACTCTGAGGTCGTCTATCACCGCAATCGCGAGGATCTCGAGAAGCTCGGAGTCTTGTTCACCGACATGGACACCGCCTTGCGCGAATACCCCGACCTCGTCAAGGAGTACT
>JANMST010000128.1:0-3742 GCA_031389635.1 Acidimicrobiia bacterium
ATTACCTCTCCGCCGGTAACGAGCTCGACCCCCTCTGGCAGGGGAAGCTGTCGCTAGACGATCTCCCGCTCGCCAAGGAGCTGACCGAAAACGGTGTGCTCGCACGCCCCACGCTTCTTCCGTACTTCCTGGCGGACGACAGAGCTCGGGGGCGCATCAGGAGGGTCGTGGGCGATGCCGGGCTTCAGCACCTGATCGGAGCAGACACATGAAGCTCGGATTAGTCGTCAACCGGGTTGCCACCGAGGAGCCCGGTTATACAACCACCAGGCTGGCGATGACCGCCACTCGGATGGGTCACGAAGTGTGGCTGATGGGAGTGGACGACTTCGCCCATGACCCGGATGGCAGAGTCACCGCGTATGCTCGCACCGCCCCGGCCAAGAACTACCGCTCGCTCAAGACATATCTGGAGAAGGTTCAAGCGGACGAGGCGGTAGAACGCCTCGTTCTTGACGAGCTCGATGTGCTGATGATGCGCAACGATCCGGCCGAGGACGCCACCGACCGGCCCTGGGCCGTCACGTCGGGTGTCCTGTTCGGCCAATTGGCGATGAGCCGCGGGGTTTTGGTCGTAAACGACCCCACCAGCCTGGCCGACGCGGTCAACAAGACATACTTCCAACACTTCCCGGAAGAGGTCCGCCCCCGCACGATGATCTCCCGCGACCCAAAGGCAATCACCGATTTCGTCGAGGAGTTGAAGGGCCTGGCGGTGCTGAAGCCGCTGCAGGGGTCAGGCGGCGCCGGTGTCTTCCTGGTGTCCGCCAAAGAGTCACCCAACCTCAACCAGATGATCGAAGCCCTTTCCCGCGATGGCTACATCGTGGCCCAGGAATACCTGGCGGCCGCCAAGGACGGCGACACCCGCCTCTTCGTGATGAACGGGCGTCCTCTGGAACGCGACGGTAAGTACGCCGCGTTCAGGAGGATCAACGAGTCAACCGATATGCGATCGAACATGCATGCCGGGGGTGAAGCTTTCCCCGCCAAGGTGACCGACGAGATGCTGCACCTGGTCGACCTGGTTCGGCCAAAGCTCATCGAAGACGGGATGTTTCTCGTTGGCCTTGACATCGTCGGCGACAAGTTGATGGAGGTCAATGTCTTCTCACCGGGAGGATTGGGTAGCAGCCAGCATTTATATGAGGTGGACTTCACCCAACCGGTGATCGAGGCCCTCGAGCGCAAGGTCGAACTTCGTCGCAGTTACCCCCAACTTCCCAACGCCCGGTTGGCAACGCTCTAACAACGTCTGACTTCTCGAGCCGCAAGCCCTACTTCTTGGGGCCGTTCCCATTCCCATTCCCGTTCCCGTTGTTGCCGTTGCCGTTGCCGTTCCCGTTCCCGTTGTTGCCGTTGCCGTTCCCGTTCCCGTTGTTGCCGTTGCCGTTGCCGTTGGTGGCCTCGTCGCCATCGTCGGACTTCGGCCCACCCTGGCAGGAGGTCTCGTGGGCGGTCAGGTCGACCTCACCCGAGACGACAACTGTCCCCACGATGACCGTCGGTCCCTGTTGCTCATCACCCTTGCCGTAGTCCGATTGCGCGATGATTCGAACCAGGCAGCCGATTCCACCTCGGACGCCCTCCTCTTTCATTTGTTCCTTGAGGGCGTGCACAAAGCTAGAGACCACCTGGCCATGGTTGACCTGGCCAGCCGGGCCGGTGACGTCGACCGCCGTCAGGTCGCACACACCGCTGGTTTGGCCATACGCGACGTCGACTCCTGCCAACTTGAAGGATGCCGGCTGAGAGTTCTTGGTGAGGGCCGTCACACTCCCGGCGCCATCGGTGGTGTAGGTGTAATCGGGCCCTTCGACCGTGCAGTCGAAGCCGTTCTCATCGATTTCGGACACGCCGAAGACCAGCACGTTGTTCTCTGGATCGAAGCCTTCGACCAAGCGCGTGTCGTTCGAAGCAGCCATTGCCACGCCTCCAACGACGGTCGAAACAGCCACCAGAACTCCAACCAAGCCGGTTTTCAATCGCATTTTTCCTGTCCTCGTCGAAACACCTACAAAAGGAAGGTCTATCACTGTGGGTGGTTGTTACACACACAGGGTGACTAATCACATGACCCTTTTCGCCTGGCCCGACGTCGAGGAACAAGGGTGGTGACCCGAAATTCGATCCCAGCGACCTCGCCGGTCGGCCAGAATTACACCTATGTCCTCATCCCTCGTGGTCGACGCTCGCGGCCTCGTCAAGATCTTCAAGGGTCAGCCGGCGGTAGATCACTTTGATCTAGCCGTGCCGGCCGGTGCTCGGCTAGGCCTGTTTGGGTCCGAACGGTGCCGGCAAGACGACGACCCTCTTGATGCTGCTCGGGGTCATCGCCCCCGACTCCGGGGAGATCGACATCGCCGAGCACCGCCTCCCCCATGGTCGATCCAAAGCGATGGAAAACGTCGGCTTTGTTGCCGGCTATCTGCCGCTCCCTGAGAACCTCACGGTGCGCGAGTCGCTTTCCCTCTTTGCCGGGTTCGCAGGAATACGAAAGCCGGCGGCCATCGTCGACGAGGCCATCGAGACATTCAGCCTTACCGAGCTCGCCGACAAGCGCAACCAGGAGCTCTCCTCGGGCCAACGAACCCTCGTTTCGATTACCAAGGCAATCCTTCACAGGCCACGACTCCTGGTGCTGGACGAACCAACGGCCAGCCTCGATCCGGACATGGCAGCCCGCGTACGAGAGGCGCTGCTCGCGATTCATCGACGCGACCAGACCGCCCTGCTTGTCACTTCCCACAACATGCGTGAGGTCGAGGCCCTGTGCGAGCGTGTGATCCTTATGTCACGCGGGAAGATCGTGGCCGACGGCACCCCGGCCGCCATCGCCACCCAGTTCGCGGTCGACGATCTCGAAGGTGCCTTCCTCGCCGTTGCCGCCGAACTTCGAGACGGGGGTCCGAAGTGAATCTCGTCCGGGTCGGTGCCGTGATCCGCCGTCATTGGCTGGTCCTATGGCGATCGCCTCACCGTTGGTTCGAGATCGCCTTCTGGCCAGTGATGGACGTCATCCTGTGGGGTTCACTGGGCTATTTCATCGCCCAGGAAAACGAGGCCAGCCGTGCCAGCATCCCCTACCTGTTGGCCGGCCTGATGTTGTTCTGGACCCTCACCCAGGTCCAGATGACCGGGTCCACTACCTTCATGGAGGAGACCTGGACCCGCAACCTGCTGAATGTGCTGACCACTCCGGTCAAACCCCTGGAGTACCTGGCCGGAACCTCGGTCTTCGGGCTGGCCAAGCTGTTCCTCACCTTGCTCACCCTGACGATCACAACGATCCTCCTCTACGGATTCGACCTGAGGGCGGTGGGTTGGTCGGTCATCCCGATCGTCACCCTGCTGGTTCTAAACGGATGGGCTCTGGCACTGGTCGTCATCGGCTTGATCCTCCGCTTCGGCCAGAGCGCCGAAATTCTCACCTGGGGCCTCAACTACGTGGTGCTGGCGGTATCCGGAGTGTTCTTCCCGGTGGAGGCGCTGCCGGCCGGGCTCAGGCAGATAGCCAATGTTCTCCCCACGACCCATGCCTTCGCCGCCGCCCGCGACGTTCTCGATGGCAACGGGGTGCCGTGGGGACGGCTTGGAATCTCACTGATTGGGACCGTGGCAGCGTTGGTCCTGGCGACTTGGTTCGGGGCCACGATGCTCAAGCTCTTCCGGAGCCGGGGCTTCGTGACCCGCTACTCCTAAACCCCTCCTTTTCGCGCATCAAACGCGGCCTATAGGCCGC
>JANMST010000145.1:0-3877 GCA_031389635.1 Acidimicrobiia bacterium
CCCGCACGCGGCGTTGCTGCGTCAGGCTTTCGCCCATTGCGCAAGATTCCCCACTGCTGCCTCCCGTAGGAGTCTGGGCCGTGTCTCAGTCCCAGTGTGGCTGATCGTCCTCTCAGACCAGCTACCCGTCGACGCCTTGGTAGGCCGTTACCCCACCAACAAGCTGATAGGCCGCGAGCCCATCCCGAAGCGTAAAAGCATTTCCTCCAACGACCATGCGATCAAAGGAGGATATCCGGTATTAATCCAAGTTTCCCTGGGCTATCCCGGTCTTCGGGGCAGGTTGCTCACGTGTTACTCACCCGTTCGCCGCTCCGTAATAGGCTTGGTTACCCGCACCTATTCGTCGCTCGACTTGCATGCATTAGGCACGCCGCCAGCGTTCGTCCTGAGCCAGGATCAAACTCTCCAACGTACATTCTTATGATTCGCCACCGGCTGCTCGAGCATCGCTGCTTGTGCAATTGGTGGTTTCACACATTGGTGTCATTTTTGAGCTTGCAAAGTCCTTTGGAGCGGTTCTTGTGGGGTTTTCTAGGCCCCTTAAGCTCTCGCCCAAAGGTGTTTTGGTTCCGAACAAGTCGGAACCGGGTCCTGAAGCCGGCTCTTTCGAACCGCCTCAGGAGCTCATGCGATTGTGCATCTCCCCAATCGACCCTCGCCAGACCGGCCGTTAAGCCGATCGGATCCGGGCCTCTTTGGGGTTGGCCGGTCGGGTTAGGACCGGCGAGACGCACGCTGTGCTGTCTTTTGGCACGCTATTTAGTTGTCAAGGAGCCATCACTCCTCCCGGGACGAGCAGACTCAATGTCCGCCCTGCTCATGTGAGCGTGTTCCGGGGCGCCATCACGGCCCGGGGGTGCAATTCACTCCCGATCACCACTTTGGCAACGACTCGCCGCCGACACGCGGCAGCGGGAGGTGAACTATAGCGGTCTCCCGGACAAATTTCAAAGCTGCCATTCGTTCGTCACCGAGTCGACTGTGGCAAGAGCTACACCGACCGTGCCGGCGGGCTGACCCACTGCATCATCGTCACATTGCCCGATCGTGAGTCCCTGCCTCATTATCTCGAGCACCCGGCGCACGTGCCCATCGCCGAGGCGCTGGTCGGCGACATCGCCGAACTTCGCGTGATGGATCTCGACCTCGGCTGATGCGGCCCGAGGTCGGCCATCGAGATCCTTCGTTGGCGCAACTGAGACTGCAGCGAACGGACGTCAGGCGAGGAGTTTTATGAAGCGGCGCTTGCCGACCTGGACGACAGCCGCGACCAGATCCGATCGGGCGACTTCCTCGGAGAGGACCTTCTGGCCATTGATCTTGACGGCTCCCTGTTCGATCAGTCTGCGCGCCTCCGAACCAGATGTGGCCAATCCCAGATCCCGCAACAGAGAGGGAAGGTGGACCGGATCTCCGGCCGGCAGGGGCGCTTCTTCGACGTCCTCTGGAACCTCGTGGTCTCGGAACAGGCGGTCAAACGCCGCCTCGGCCTCGGAGGCAGCGTCATCGCCCCAGTACAGGCCCGTCACCGAACGGGCCAGCAGTCGCTTGGCTTCGGCCGGATGGAGAGTCCCTTTCTCGATGCCGGCTATGACACGATCGACTTCGGAAGCAGGTAGTTCGGTGGCGAGGCGAAACCACTGCGGCATGAGGGCGTCGGGGATGCTCATGACCTTTCCGAAGACCTCCCCGGGGGCGTCGGTGACCCCGATGTAGTTGTTGAGGGACTGCGACATCTTCTGCCCACCGTCGGTGCCGAGAAGGAGGGGCATCGTCATGGCGATCTGAGGGCGCTGACCGTATCTCTCCTGCACGACGCGGCCCATCATCAGATTCCATAGCTGATCGCTGCCACCCAACTCGACATCGGCCTCGACGGCCACCGAGTCGTAACCCTGGAGCAGCGGGTACATGAACTCCATCACCGATATCGGTGAGTTGGACTCGAATCTCTTGGCGAAGTCCCCACGTTCGAGCAATTGGGCCACGGTGGCGGTCGATGTCAGCTCGAGGACTTGGGTCATGTCGAGCGATCCGAGCCATTCGGAGTTGTAGCGAATTTCGAGGGGCTCGGGCAGAAGCACTTTCTCGAACTGGGTCAGAACGGCCTGGGCGTAGCCACGAACTTCTTCGGCGGAAAGGCGGCGCCGGGTTTCGCTCTTTTGTGATGGGTCTCCTACCTGGGCCGTGAAGTCGCCGACGATCAGCACTGCCGTGTGGCCCTGTTCCTGAAAGTCACGCAGCTTGCGGAGGACGACGGCCCATCCAAGCGTGACCGCCGGCGCCGTCGGGTCGAGCCCGAGCTTCACTCGCAGTTTCTTTCCCAAAGCCAGCCGGGGTGCTAGCTCGTCGGCTGGCCAAACGGTGTCGGTGCGGCGCAGAAGGCGTAGGAGGTCCTGGGAGGGTGCCATCGGGAATGGAAGGTTAAAGGCGGTTCAGCCCGATCGACACGCTTTGTTCAATGCGGCACCGAGACGAAGCGCCAGGGACGTTCAACCGCCTTGCTGATCCCGATGCGCGGTGTGGCCAGGATCGTTAAGGGGGCCTCCCCGGGAGTCAATCGGATCGGCGAGTCGGCGAAGAACAGGTCGATGCCGTTGTGCGAGAGGTCGATGCCAAGGGCCTGGGTGAGTTTCCCCGGTCCGTTGAGGAGATCCGACGCCCGGCCCCGGCGGTTGACCATGTGTTCGACGCCTGCCACAGGCACCCCGGCTCGCACCAACACCGCGGCCCCGGTGTCTTCGTCTCCCACGACAATATTCGCGCACCAATGAATCCCATAGGACCGATAGACATAGAGCGTTCCCGGTGGCCCGAACATCGCGGCATTGCGAGGGCGAATCCCGTTGAAGGCGTGACTGGCCGCGTCGTCGGGTGAGTACGCCTCGACTTCGGTAAGGCTCACCTCGGTCGACACTCCCCCGGTAACGCTCGCGAGGTGCCATCCCAACAACTGTGGAGCCGCCTGGTCGGCAGGCGCCAGGAAAAACTGCGGGAACTCCCGCCTCACTTGTCTCCTGCGGTGACACTATGGATCTCAACAGTGAGCTGTCTGATCTCCTTGATGATCTCGACCGCTTCGAGGTTGGTCTTGTAGTCGTGCTCTGCCAGATCCCTGGCTAGGGCGTCGGCGCGTTTGGCGGCGATCAAAAGAATGGCTCCCTGAAGGGCTGCCAAGCAGGAGAGAATCAGGTTGAGAAGGATGAAGGGAGGGGGGTCGAAGAGGCCTTCCCCCCTGTTGGCGATCATCCAACCCGCCAGGAAGGCGAGGGCGGACAAGACGAACCCCCATGAACCCATCCCGTTCCGAAGAAGGTCGGCGGCGCGCTCCCCCCGGGTCAGCTGATCTGGGGATTTGATCATCGGATGCCGCCATCTGCGGCGTTCGCTGTTACCTGTCACTGTGGTCTCCTCTCAACGCGTTGGAACGGTTCAGCCGAGGGCTGTCAACAGAATCGCCTTGAACGAGTGGAGACGGTTCTCGGCCTGGTCGTAGACCCGGGAGCGAGCATGGTCCATGACCTCGTCAATCACCTCTTCGCCGCGGTGGGCAGGCAAACAATGAAGGAAGATGGCGTCGTGGGCGGCCGATTCGAAGAGCGCCAGATCCACCCGGTAAGGAGCGAAGATGCGGCGCCGTTCGGCAGCTTCCGATTCCTGCCCCATCGAAGCCCAGACATCCGTGTAGACGGCATCGGCCCCCACTACGGCCTCCTTGGGATCGTTGGTCACCAACACGTCTCCAAATCGATGGGCCTCGGCTAGGAGTTGACGATCGGGTTCGTAGCCAGCGGGGGTGGCGATCCTGACTGATGCCCCGGCCATCGCTGCCGCCAACATCAACGAGTTGCAGGTGTTGTTGCCGTCACCGATG
>JANMST010000203.1:0-2541 GCA_031389635.1 Acidimicrobiia bacterium
CAGGCCGAACGGCCGTCGGCCACGAAAGCCAGTTGTGCGGGCCGGAGTGACCTCTGATCTTCGTGCTGTATCCAGAATCCTGACCTAGTCCTGGACAGGCTTAACCAACGTCGATCGAGGCTTTTCGTGCCAGATTGCGAAGTCTCTTGTCCTCACTGGTCAAGTCCACGAGCGAGCCGGTTACGCCGTCGACCACCGCCACGTTGCCGTTGATGTACCGACTCCATCCCCATCCCCCTGCTTTCGAAAGGCGGCGGTGCTCATCCCGTGTCACGAGACATCCGATGGCTAAGTCCATGATCTCTTGAACTTGGCCAGGGGCAGCGAGCATCGCGTCGATCAAGAACTTTCTCGTAACGACGTGCTCGTGATTGACGAGAATCCCGACCGCGCCCTTCATGACACCGCGAGACCGGAACCTCGGGTTCATTTTCGAATCGGCTTCGGTAGCTTTCCAGATGGCGATACTGAGGACATGACGACGATGAGCTGGATGCAAACCCCTTGCTTTTACGACAAGCTTGGCTAGGCGGGTCGCGCTCTCGAGTTTCTCCTGACGATCCCCACGAGGCTCCCACGGCTTCTTATTGATTGGGCGTATTCCGTCTGGCATGTTCATCACAGTATCCCTGATGACGCCTCCATCGTCACGAAGTCGTTCATCCTGGGCGGCCAGTTTCTGTCACACCCATCCGTCATGCTGATGTTGAAAGGGAGTGACGGATATGGATGCGAAGCTGCGTTTGGATCATTCGTTGGTGGCGTTGGAGAGTGAAGCTGGCGTTTACGGTCTCCTCGAGCTGAGGGCACCGGAGCCGGAGCCTGTTGCAACTCGGCCCAAGCTGGCGATCGCCTTGGTGATCGATCGGTCTGGCTCGATGGCCGGCGAGAAGCTCCAGGTGGCCAAGTCCTGTGCTGAGTTTCTAGCCGGACGGATTACAACCGAAGACCGATTGGCGGTCGTCGCCTACGACGACACCGTCTCTCTCGTGGCTCCGCTGCAAGGCCCGGGCGATCAAATTGACTACGCAATCGACCGGATCCATCCCGGCGGCCAGACCAACCTGTCAGGAGGTTGGCTCAAGGGAGTGGAGCTCCTCCAAGACGGCACGTCGAAGGTGCGGCGGGTCCTGCTACTGACCGACGGGTTGGCGAATGTGGGCATTATTGACCATGCCCAACTTTCGTCGATGGCCGCCGGTGCGGCGGCTCGGGGTATCACCACCACGACGATCGGCTTCGGAGAGGGCTTCGACGAAGAATTGTTGTCCGGCATGTCCGATTCGGGCGGGGGACGGGATCACTTCGCAGCATCACCCGATGAGGCCCCCTCGATCTTTGCTCAGGAGTTTGAAGGCCTTGCGATGATGGTTGCTCAGAACCTTTCGGTCGAGGTCCGCCCGGTTGGTCCCACCCTCAACGTTGGGATAGTCAACGAGTTTCCCATCACTTCCACCGGCACGGGCCTCCAGGCCGCCCTCGGAGATGTCCATGGCGGTCAGTTTCACAAGCTGGTTTTCCGACTGCAGATCCCGAACCTGGCCGAGCTCGGTCAGGTCAAGGTAGGCGAGGTCGTGATCAGATGGTCCGAGATCAGTGGCAGCGACGTGACCATGCACACGCGTACCGTCCCGGTGATGATCAACGTTGCCACGGAAGCCGATGCGTCGGGTGAGGCGCCCGACTCTGGTGTCACCGAGCAGGTGCTGATCCTTCGAGCCGCCCAGGCCCGCAAAGAAGCGCGCCTGCTCGCCGACCAGGGGGACTACGACCAGGCCGAGCGAATACTGCAGGAACAGGCGGAGCGGCTTGGTGCGATCCCCTGGACCAGTGATGAGTTCACCGCTGCTACCGACGACATCGAGGAACTCAAGGGGTTCATCCAGCGATTGCAGATGCGAACTTACGACCGGATCAGCTCCAAGGAGCTGTGGGACCAGTCCCGCCGTCGCCACAAGAACGAGGAATACCGGAAGCGGCCTGATCGGTAGTGAGCATTGAGTCCCACCTGATCGAAAATCGGTGGCTACGACCAAGCTAAGCGAAAGATTCGATCGGAACTTGCAACGAGCGCGTGCTGGTTGCGGTGCTTGCTGGGTTGAGACCAGCGACAATGCCTCGATGGGTTCAGCGCTCCGGACGATCTTCGCCGTACAGGCGCTTCGCCGCCTGGCGGGTCCGCGGTCCTTTGAGCGCGGGCTCGACTATTCGTCGGGTCGGCGGCTGAAGAACCTGCGGATCACCGAAGGCGAGGCGTCGGCGGTCGTACGAGGGACCAGCGACTATCGGGTTCGGCTCTGGCTCGAGAGCGGCGGGCCTGCGTTCGAGTGCACCTGCCCGATGGGCGAGGCCGGTGAGTTCTGCAAGCACTGTGTAGCGGTCGGCCTCGCCCTCGTCGATGGGAAGGCTCGGCCGCCCACTGCCCAGGCGCCGACCACAGCCGACCTGCGCAGCCACCTCCAGACCCAGGACAAGGAAACCCTCATCGACCTCCTGCTCGACCGTGCCGTCGAGGACGAGTTCCTGCGCGGCCGCCTGGAA
>JANMST010000231.1:0-3455 GCA_031389635.1 Acidimicrobiia bacterium
GGGCCTTTCGCGCCTGCTCGACTCGGTCCCCGACCTCGAGGGACCCTATCAACTCGAGGTCACGTCGCCCGGCCTCGAGCGGAAGCTCACCCGCCCCGCCCACTTCGCCAAGTCAGTGGGCCGGGAAGTGGTCGCCAAGACCAATGCCGGAACGGCCAATCCCCGGACTATCAGGGGAGTCCTCACGAAGGCCGGCGAGGGTGAGTTCGCCATCAAAGACGAAACCGACCAGATCGAGACCATCCCCTACGACCAGGTGCTCTCGGCCCGCACGGTCTTCCGATGGGAGAAAGCCCCAAAGCCTGGCCAGGCGAGGAGACAGCCATGAAGATGGATTCCAATGTCATGGATGCCCTCGAACTGCTCGAGCGCGAGCGCGGGGTCCCTGTGGACATGCTGCTCGATGCACTCGCCAACGCCCTGGTTTCGGCCTACAAGCGCAGCCCCGGCGCCGCCGAGGAAGCCCGCGTCACGATCGACCCTGACACCGGCGACATCTTCGTTTATGCCCAGGATCTCGATGAGGACGGCAACGTCACCCGGGAGTGGGAGGACACACCGGAAGACTTCGGGCGCATCGCCGCTCAGACCGCCAAGCAGGTCATCCAGCAGCGGCTTCGTGACGTCAAGCGTGAGCAAGTCTTCGACGTCTACGCCGGTCGCGAGGGTGATCTCATCACCGGAATCGTTCAACAGGTGGACGGTCGTTTCACGATCCTCGACCTGGGCGATGCCGAGGCCATCCTCCCCGGCTCCGAGCGCATTCCCTATGAGAGGCTGGAGCGGGGCAACCGGGTCAAGGCTCTCATCCTCGAGGTTCGAAACGAGACCAAAGGCCCGCAAATCGTCGTAAGCCGCAGCCATCCCGATTCGGTCCGTCGGTTGCTCGAGCTCGAAGTACCCGAATTGGCCGACGGCACAGTCGAAATCGTTGCCATCGCCCGGGAACCGGGCCATCGAACCAAGATCGCCGTCGTTTCACACGATCCCAACGTCGATCCCAAAGGTGCCTGCGTCGGGGCCCGGGGTTCCAGGGTCCGCCAGGTAGTCAACGAGCTCAGGGGCGAGAAAGTCGATGTGGTCCAGTGGCGCGAGAACACGTCGCAGTTCATCGCCGAGGCTCTCGGGCCTGCCAAGGTCAAAGAAGTGCGGGTAGACGAGGAGAACAAGATCGCCGAAGTGATCGTCAGCGAACACCAGTTGTCACTTGCCATTGGCATGGAAGGTCAGAACGCCCGGCTGGCGGCCCGGCTGTCCGGTTACAAGGTCGACATTCGCTCCGATCACACCGTGGTTCCCGAACCGGTCGTCGCCCGTCAGCCGGTGCCGGCTCCGGAGGAGCCAGAAGTCGAAGCACCGATAGTCGAAGAACCCGAGGTCGAGGCAACGGAGGTCGAAGCACCCGCAGAGGTGGCTGTCGCCGTTGCTGAGGCTGCGCCGGATCTGATCGCGGCTGAGGTCCTGGTGGTCGATGTGGCTGAGCCCGATACCGCGCCCGAAGACGGCGTGGAGGCGGGGGTGGGGGAGGATGAGCATTAAGTGGCCAAGCTTCGTATCTATGAGCTCGCTCGCGAGCTCGGGCTCGAATCTAAAGAAGTCTTAGAGCAGGCGCAGTCACTCGGCGTCGAAGCCAAGACCGCATCGTCCAGTATCGAGTCATCCGACGCCGACTTGATCAAGCTGGCAATCGCCGAGTCGAAATCCTCGACTGCCGGGGCACCGGCGGTGGAACCCGAACCTGAGCCACCGGCACCGGAGCCGATCGCAGTCGAACCAGAGCCTGCTCCACCAGCGCGGGAAATCAGGGTCGTTTCGATCGCGGAGGGCGCAACCGTGGCCGAGGTGGCCGAAGCTCTCGGCGAGTCTCCCGCCGCCCTCGTCAAAGCTCTCATGTCGCGTGGAGCCCTGGCCGGGGCTGGGGCCCCCATGCCGGCCGAGCATCTCGAAGCAGTGGCCGAGGAGTTCGGTGCCATGATCGAGGTGGCGCGTAAGGTCGAGCCGGGCCTTCCTCGCAAGGTGCGCCGCGAGTTCGACGACGACCCCAAGGACCTGGTTCCCCGGCCCCCGGTAGTGACGGTGATGGGCCATGTCGACCATGGCAAGACCACGCTTCTCGACACCATTCGCAAGACCAAGGTCGTGGCGGGCGAGCAGGGTGGCATCACCCAGCACATCGGCGCCTATCAAGTCGAGGTCGCCGGCCGGCTGATCACTTTCATCGACACTCCAGGCCATGAGGCTTTCACCGCTCTCCGAGCCCGGGGCGCCGACGTCACCGACATCGTCGTGCTCGTGGTGGCGGCCAACGACGGGGTGATGCCTCAGACCATCGAGGCGATAAGCCATGCCAAGGCGGCCAACGTCAAGCTGATCGTTGCGATCAACAAGGTGGACCTTCCCGGAGTTGACCCCTTCCGGATCAGGACCATGCTCACCGAGTTCGAGGTCGTGACCGAAGACCTCGGTGGTGATGTGCCAGTCGTGGAGTTGTCAGCTTTGACCGGAAAGGGAGTCGACAACCTCCTGGAGATCATCGACCTGATCGCTCAGCTCGAGGACTACCGGGCGAACCCGAAGGCGCCTGCTTCCGGAGTTGTGATCGAAGCTCAACTTGATCCCGGGATGGGCCCTACCGCCACCGTCATCATCCAGCGCGGGACCCTCCATGCGAGCGACGCCTTTGTCGCCGGGCCCGCGGCCGGCCGGGCCCGGGCGATGATGGATTGGGCGGGAGGTCGGATGAAGGAGGCCGGGCCCTCGACTCCGGTGCTCATCATGGGATGGTCCGACGTCCCGACCGCCGGCGACCAATTCGAAGCGGCGGGGAGCGATCGCGAAGCCAGGACTATCGCCGCCGATCGCATGCAGTCTCAACGGGACGCGGCCCTGAACACGCCCGCCAATGCCCGCGAGCGGCTTGCCAACCTGCTCGAGCAACTCCGCGCCGACGAGGCCGAACTGCGGCTGATCGTCAAAGCCGACGCCCACGGATCGCTCGAGGCGCTCCGCGAGTCGATCGTCAAGATCAAGCGCGAAGGCGCTCGCATCGAGATCATGCACGGGGCCGTCGGTGGCATCAACGAGAATGATGTCAAGCTGGCCGAGGTGACGGAAGCGGTCGTCGTCGGGTTCAACGTCAGGCCCGATGGCAAGACCCGGCGCCTGGCTGAGGAGAAGGGCATCGAGATCCGAACCTACGGGATCATCTACGAGCTTCTCGAAGAGCTCGAACAGATGCTGGTGGGACGCCTGGCGCCCGACGAGGTGGAGGCCGTTCTCGGGACAGCCGAGGTTCGGGCAGTCTTCAAGGTGCCACGCATCGGTGCCATTGCCGGTTGCTATGTCACCGAAGGCGAGATCGTTCGTAACGCCAAAGCACGCTTGCTGAGGAACGGCGTGGTGGTCTTCGACGGCGTCATCGGGTCGCTGCGCCGGTTCAAGGACGATGTCAGCGA
>JANMST010000234.1:0-10275 GCA_031389635.1 Acidimicrobiia bacterium
CCGCCACCGCCGACGGAGCAGCAACCCGCGGACGAGCGGCCTTTTTGGTCTTGCGACGCTTGGACTCAGGCATGGGGTGGCCAGAGACTAGAGCGTTGAAAGTCGGCGTGATTCCTTCTCAGTAATCCACAGACTTATCCACACCAGTGGCATAACTACGTCGATGTAATTCAGGGCCGTCTGGCGTCTTCTTAAGCCTCGACCATCTCCTCGCGGCAGTGTTTGGGGGGGACCAGTTCCGAGAGGTTGGCGGTGCGCATCGTTATCTCGGCACCGCAAACGGTGCACCGGAAGTCCTGATCGACCTCGACGATGTCGGTCGGGTCTACCTCCGGCGGCGGATTGGCAATCATCCGCAAACCCCAGATGGCGACCCGCCAAATGAAAATACCGAGGCCGACGGCGATGATGATGTCTAATGCGCCCATCGGAGTGGTGGGTGGTGAGCAGTGGGTGGTGAGTTAGGCATTAACTCATCACCCATACCTCACCCGCCTCGTTCTTTCGATACCCTCAAATTCCTTTCGATGACTCACAGCCTTTCGATGATGGTGGCGTTGGCCATACCGCCGCCCTCGCACATCGTCTGCAGTCCGTAGCGGCCACCGGTGCGCTCCAATTCGTGAACCATGGTGGTGAGGAGGCGGGCGCCGGAGGCACCAAGAGGATGGCCGAGCGCGACCGCTCCCCCGTTGACGTTGGTCCGGGCCCAGAGGCCGGAGGGATCGGCCCCTCCGTGCTCGGCCAGCCAGGCGGCCACGACGGCTGCGAAGGCCTCGTTGATCTCGACCACATCAATCTGATCCATCGTCAAACCCGACCGCTCCAACACCTTGCTGGTGGCCGGGATCGGCCCGGTGAGCATGATGACCGGATCGACCCCGGCCAGGGCGAAGGACACGAAGCGGGCCCGCGGCCGCAACCCGAGCTCGTTGGCCTTGTCCTCGCTCATGATCAGGACCGCAGCTGCTCCGTCCGAGATCTGCGACGAGTTGCCGGCGGTCACCATCCCGTCGATCTTGAAGGCCGGCTGGAGGGTCGCCAACTTCTCCAGCGATGTCTCCCAGCGGATCCCCTCGTCCTTGCGAACCTCCTCGACTCCCGACTCGCCCTTCACGGTGACGGGGACGATCTGAGAATCAAACCGGCCCTCTTCGGTGGCGGTGGCGGCTCGTTGATGGGAATCGAGAGCGATCTGGTCGAGTTGAGTGCGTGAGAGGCCCCACTTTTCGCAGATCATCTCGGCGGACAACCCCTGCGGCACCAGGCCATGGCTGTAGCGCTCGAGCATGAGCGGGCCGAATGGCATGCCCGGGCCCTGCTGGGCGGTGATGCCCATCGGGATTCGGGTCATCGACTCGATGCCGGCGGCGATCACAACGTCGTAGGCCCCGGCCATGACCCCCTGCGCGGCGAAATGCGCTGCTTGCTGAGATGACCCGCACTGTCGATCGATGGTGGTGCCGACGACCTCTTCGGGAAAGCCCGCCGCCAGGGCGGCGTTGCGAGCGATGTTGAGACCCTGCTCGCCGGTCTGCGATACGCAGCCCATAATGACGTCTTCAATGAGCGCCGGATCTATGCCGGTCCGGTCGACCAGGGCCTTGAGGGGAATCGACGCTAGATCAACGGCATGGATGTCCTTGAACTTCCCGTTCCGCTTGCCGACCGGGGTCCTGACCGCATCGACGATGACAGCGTTGGCCATTGATACCTCCCTGAAGCGAGCCCTAACGTTATACCCGGGTGTCAACCCCGGCGCCGGTCCGCGAATCCGGATGACACCACGAGTGCACAGACGAGATTGAGGAGGTCTCCACATGACGGATCAATCGGGACCGCCCCACCTGGCCCAGATCAACATCGGCAGGCTGCGAGCACCGACTGATGATCCGATTATCGCCGAATTCATGGCGGCTCTCGACGAAATCAATGCCCTGGCGGAGCGAAGCCCCGGGTTCGTCTGGCGGTTCATGACGGAGGACGGGAACGCAACGGCGGTTCGCCCGTTCGAGGACGAATTGATGCTCATCAACATGTCAGTGTGGGAGTCGGTCGAGTCGCTTGGGGACTATGTCTATCGAACGGACCATGCCGGGTTCCTACGTCGAAGACGAGAGTGGTTCGAGCGCATCAAGGAGGCAATAGTTGCCTTGTGGTGGATCCCGGCGGGACATCGCCCCACCGTTGCAGAGGGGATCGAACGCATCGACCACTTGCGCGCCCACGGGCCCACTCCGCACGCCTTCACCTTTCGCCAGCCGTTTTCCCAAGCCAGTGAGGATTTGGCCAGTCAGGATCTGGACGGCGATCTCCGCAACGAATGCTGGGTGTGAGAGATATCGACGTTCCGAGGCAGCCTTATCGGTCTCCCCCGGCCTGACCGCGAATAGCAAGTCCGCTGAGGACGGTTTCAATCACTTGTCCATAGACCCGCTCAGCGGCGGCGGGTTCGTTGATGAGCCACCCGGCCAACGGAGTTCGCACCGATTGGGTGAGCTCCAGGCTCAGTTCGCCATGCACGGCCGACCAGATCAGATACGAGACCAGGACCGGTTCGCCTACGCCACCCATCGATTCCTTGATGAACGCTGCGACTTTGTCAACCAGGATGTAGAAGGTCGTTTGCAGTCCTTCCTGGCGCGACTCGAGGGTCGGGTCGAAGCCGGGGAGTGGACGCTCGAACATGAACCCGTACAGGCCCGGGTTGTCGAGCGCGAACCGCCGGTACGCGAAGCCCAAGGCGGTTATGTCCCGAACGCTCGAGGGTGAGGCGGGCACTTGTTCCAGTTCCTCTCGCAGGAGTTCGAACCCCTGGCGGTAGAGGGCTTCCAGAATCTTGGCCTTGCAGCCGAAACGGCTGTAGACCGCCATCGTCGAAATGTCGGCCTGAGCGGCGATCGCCCGGACCGTCATGGCGCCGGGACCTTCCTTCTCCAGTACCTCGTGGGCGGCTCTAAGCAGATCTCCGGTGACCCGATCGCGCGTCACCGTGTCTTGGGGCTGGGTGCGGGTGGTTGTCATCTGATCAAGTCAGTGCTATAACCGCTGTTATTACCATTGTTATGCCAGACACTAACACCACTCCGACTAACACCACTCCCAGACCCGGAAGTCGATTCAGAGGACGCAGCACCAACCTGGCGCTGCTGGCTCTTTTGACGAGCGCCTTTGCTACGGGTTTGACCGCCCAGGCCATCGGATCGCCGGCCTGGGGCAATGTCGTCGTCATCCTTCACGGGGTCGTGGGGCTCTCCGTGCTGCTGCTCGCTCCCTGGAAAGCGAGAGTCGCTCAACGGGGTCTGGCCCGGCGCAACGCCAAGCGGTTTCTGTCTCTCGTGCTGGCAGGTCTGGCGACGATCGTGCTGGTCACCGGCATCATTCACTCGACCGGGACCGTAAGCCACATCGGGCCGTTCACGGTGCTCTGGGTCCATGTCGCCACCGCTCTTATTCTCATCCCTCTCATCGTGTGGCACTACGTCGCCCGCAAGACCTCCCCTCGGTCGACCGACCTGACGAGGAGAAATCTCCTCCGCCTGGGCGGTCTCACGTCGTTGGCGGGTGTGCTCTGGTTCGGAGTCGATCGATCGATCGCGCTAACTCAGCTGCCCGGTTCGAACCGGAGATTCAGCGGCTCCCACGAGCGCTCGTCCTTCGTTCCCGCTGGGATTCCGGTGACGTCATGGCTGGACGATCGGACTCCAACCCTGGGTTCAGCGTCGTGGCGCATCTTGATCGAGGAAGGACCGAGCCAAAGGTCGATGACTCTGGGCGAACTGACGTCGATGCCGACCGATGAGGTGGAGGCCGACCTCGACTGTACGAGTGGCTGGTACACCCGTCAGATTTGGACCGGCGTCCGTCTCGACAAGGTGATCGACCCCGGTATCGCTCGAAGTATCGGAGTCTGGTCCGCCACTGGCTACGCCCGCCGCTTCCCGGTCGAGGACCTTGAGCACCTCTGGCTGGTGACCGGAGTAGGCGGGGAGCCGCTGTCGGCGGGCCATGGTTTCCCCGCCAGGCTCATAGCCCCGGATCGTCGCGGCTTCTGGTGGGTCAAATGGTTGGTCCGGATCGAGACCTCACCGATCCCCTGGTGGATACAACTGCCCTACCCGGCGACGTGAGCAGGGCGGTGCACACAATGTCGGCCCCGGGGTCAACCGATGTGAGCCAACGCTTCCGAACGCCGTGAGACGAGGAAATACGTCTCCATCTCACCCTTGCCTTTTACGGGGATCACCCCTCGCCGTTCGCAGAGAAACTGGCCGCGTATCAGCTGGTGCGTCGCAGCACTGACCTGAATGGAGCCGGGCAGACCTTCAGACGCGTTCCGGCTTGCAATGTTGACGCCCAAAGACGGCTGTTTGGACCAATTGAACGACGAACACTGTGGTGAACAAGACGTTGAGCATCAGGGCGAAACGCAGCGGCCTCCAATGCAGACCTATGAGCGCACCAGCCGTCACAGCGATGGTCGCAGCGTTTTCCCGGGCCGACCACACGTAGCCAGCAGCGGCTTCCTCTTTTCGCAAGACTGGTCTTGATAGCAAAGTATTTTGTGTTGCAAAATACTTTGCAGAGGAGAGTCCTTCGAGGACCGAGGGACCGCCGTGCGTGAGGTAGCCACCTCCTCGCTGGTCACTGGCCCAATACCGAGAACCGTTAGGAGAGCCACACCATGAACACCGTCCTGTGGATCCTTCAAGGAGTCCTCGCTTGTGCCTTCCTAAGCGTCGGCTTCGTGAAGCTCACCCAACCGAAAACGAAGCTCGAGAACAACATGGGCTGGGTCAACGACTTCGCCTCAGGGTCTGTCAAGACCATCGGTCTTCTCGAGATGCTCGCCGCCTTCGGGATCATCCTGCCCGCTGTCCTCGACGTCGCCCCGGTGCTGACCATATGGGCCGCCGATCGGTCTGATCGTCTTGATGCTCGTGCTGCCGTCACCCATGTCCGGCGCAAAGAAATCCTGATGATCGTCCCCACTCTGATCCTGGCGACCCTCGCCGCCGTGGCCGCCTGGGGACGATTCGGCCCCTACCCGTTCTGAAAACCCGGATGCCAACCGGCCAACCGAAAGGACTCACCATGAACAACCTTGATCCCCGCCCCGCTCAAACCAGGAACCAAGCAGAAGGGGCTACCTCATGCACTCGTTATGTTCGCCTACATGCGGGCCCGCCAACTCGATATTGAACTCCACCTGAAACGGAGGCAGTTGACAGATTCGTCGTCAATGAGGGGCCGGCTAGGCAAGGCCCTCATCGCCTGGGGTGAACAATTGGTGACACTGCCCCCGGTTTCTCCGGGGATGACGTCGCCGATTCGTCCCGCCGCTTGATGCCGAAGGACCATGAATGTACCCGGGCTCAAAACGCCTTCGAGAGTGGAGACGATGGGACTTGAACCCACGACTTCCTGCTTGCAAAGCAGGCGCTCTGCCGGGCTGAGCTACGTCCCCGGGAAGGGTTGGAAACGCGGTTGGAAACCGGCACGACCGACCCGTAGGACACAGGATAGGTGGGGCTACAGCGCATAACTACCGCCGGAACCTGTCCGGGAGGCTGCGGGAGCCCGGGCTGGAGCAGGCAGTAGCCCTTCAAGTCAACTACGGGAAACCGGGGGCGGGCTAAGCGCTGCGTTCGAGGGTGAGGACCGCTGTCGGGGTACTGCCCATCGCCGGTGAGAAGATTGCCTCGGTCTGAGCGTTGCGATGGGCCTGCCAGGCCAACATCGACAACTGGCCCTTCTCGAAACCGAAATGGTGGAGCCGTTCTCGAGGCAGGTGATCATCGACGATCCGGTTAGCCGACTCGGCTGAAGCTCGCAGTCGTCGTTGGATCTCGATGAAGACAGGATCATGTTCAGGGAATGCACGTAGATGTTCTGCGCGGTTGTAACCGGTTAGGGCATCTTCAGATGTCTGGTCGAGGCGGATGCGGATGTACCCATCCTTCTCGCCGGTGGCCTGGTTGAAGACGTCGTACTCGGCGGAAAGCCGCAATCCGTCGCCAGTCCTTGAGGGGCGTCTGTTGATGCCCCTGCGGCGTAGCGGTCGGAGGTGCTGATTGCCATCGACGTCGTAGCCACGGACATGAGGTTCTCCACCAACCAGATGAATTTCAACGCTGGTCGACGGGCCAGAGGCGGGGTGATGTGTCTCCACTCCGTGGTATCGATCCCGAGCCTTGCCGTCCTGCTTGTGCACTCCGACTAGGCCGACATGCCCAGCCTTGAGGAGCCTGTCGAGGTGGACCCCGCGGAGCGCCCGGTCGTATGCGTAGCCGACTAGCCCTGGCAGCTCGGCAGCGGCCTCAAGGTATTGGTCGACGACCAGATGACCCTCGGTGACGCCTAGGCGAACAGCATCGACTGCCAGAATCACATGTTGGTTCCGCGGCAGGCCACGAAGGTGGGTAAAAGCCCACGGAAGACCGGAGACAATGGTCCCTCCTCCGGTGGTGTGACGGCGGGCATCCGGGTCGTGTCGGCGATACCGGACCTCGCCGGTAGTTTTGTCGACCTGACAGGCGTTCCTTTGGAGGCTACGGGTACGGGCGGTCATCACCGTCACATCCCCATAGCCGACCCGCTCCACCGCGGGTCGGCTCAACGACCCTGGTGATGCGTCGACACCAAGGCCCAGCTCAGCCGCCAATTGACGAGAGCGGCTGCGGACAATTCGAACGATGGTGGGACTGTTCGATGGAAGGTGGTGTTTGAGGGCGAAATTGAACTGGTTCCTCGTCGGAGCTGTAGCGATTTCAGGTCAGGTCGGTCCATCGGATCGACCCTCCAAAAAACGAGTAACCGCCGGCGTTATTCTCGCTTTTGAAGAGGGGCCAGCGCCGACGACTTCCCGATGGAGCGCTTCTGACCGCACCCATCGCGGTCGAGGTGCAAGGTGTAGCGTCGAATTGGACAATCAACGAAGGAGCAATCACGTCTCAACAAAGGCTAGTGATGTTGGCCACGCTCTCAATAATTGGGACAGCAATTTTCGTTGTCCTTATCGCAGCCCTGCATTTTCTGAGTCCCGAGTTCGACCCGATCCAGCGACGAACCAGCGAGTACGCGGTTGGACCATATGGGTACCTCATGACCTCGGCGTTTGTTGCCCTGAGCGTGAGCGCTTGGGCACTGGTCATCGGCCTTCGCCGAGACCTTTCGGAGCCTGCCCGATCTCGGCTCGGCTTCGGTTTGTTGGGTGTTTTTGGTATAGGTCTTTTGGTGGCCGCAACCTTCCCTACCGATTTGGAAGGCGCTCCTCAAACCCTCGCCGGGACTATCCATTCGATCAATGGTGCCCTGACCTTCTTGAGTGTCGTCATCGGCACCAACCTTGTGTCTCGCAGACTCAAACAGGACGAAAGGTGGCGACAGATCCATCGGTTCGCGTCGGTGTTGGCCCTCATCATGATTCCCGTATTTCTCGCCGGTGGCGCAGCCGCCGCCCGGGAAACGGGAGGAGGGATTGCACAGAGGATCCTCCTCGTCGCGATCGCGACGTGGTTCGGGCTCATTGCCATGAGGCTTAGGTCAAACGCCCTGGTCGCAAGGGTGACAAGTGGCTGAGTAGTTTCCAGTCTTACCCGGTGAGCCCGCTTCCTGTCACCCGCCAGTGCCACCTTTGACTTTTCCCACCCCTCCATTTTCAAGTCTGCCACCCCGTCAGCCAATGATCGGGGCCTGTCAGCCCGGGGACGGAACCGCGGAATGCAGGGGATGGGCGGCCCACCCAGCGCTCGGGGTCTGGCATTCTGGTGCGCCTATACCCGGCGTTACGTCATGCTCGGACACCGCAGGGCCGGCATGACGTGTGCCTCCGTGCCCTGGACCTAATAGGAGTAGCGCTCCCGCGCCTGCCTTGTGTTCGAACCCCTCGCACCCAGCATCACCTCAAGGCGCTTGGCCGACCCGAGCACGAGCCGGCCGTCGAGAAACGCAGCCATCCGGGGCACGTCATCGATCATCCCGATGACCCGTCGGACGAATGGGAGGTCAGAAAGATCCGCGCAGACGCCGACCACACTCTTGTCACAATGAATGACCCCGATGAGTCGACCCACCGGAGACAGAACCTTCAAAGCGCCACCTGCCGGGTTCGGTGACGTTGCCGACTTGTCGAACGGCGACTCGTCGTCGCTCACGAACATCGCCATACGTTCGAAAGTCGGCGCGACCATCATCCGGAAGGCGACTGCGAACATGCCGCCGCCAGGTCGCCTCGCTACGAGGTGGATCTCGGGGAGCTTGAGGTACAAGCCGACGAGTCGGCACCGCCGGATCCGCTCCATCTCATTTAGCGGCTTAGCGCCTCGCCCAGTAGTCCTCGGCCGCTTTGCTCGTGGCCAGGGCGTCGGCGGTCTCGAACCCGGGCGCCAGCGAGGCATCAGTGCCCGCGAGGATCTCGTGGTGGTCGATGTTGAGCAGCCGCAGCCAACTCTGTTGGCCCAGGGTGAGTCCGATCATGCACCCCAATTCCACCAGCTCAGGCTCGGAAAAATGGCCGTGCATACGCTCCCAGAACGCGTCGTCAGTGTCGAGGTGCCAAACGATCGCCTCTGCATATGCAAGAGCCGCCTTCTGACGTTCGTCGTATCCATCTGACCGCTCGAAGTTCATGAGTTCGTCGTACTGACCCTCGACTAGACCCTGGTCCCGCCCTCTCTCCGAGCGCTGGTTGCCGCAGTACTCGCATTTGATTGAGCGCGAGACGTAGACACGACACAGCTCCTTTATGCGATGGTCGACCACCCCGTTGCGGAACAAGTTGTTCCAGCTCTCGGCGAAGAACCAGAACGCCGCCGGGACGTGGGCTCGAATTGCCGAACTCTCCGGGCGTGGCGTGCCCTCCCGGGCGCAACGCTCCATCTCCCCCTGCATCTCCGGCGACATGTCTGCCAGGGGCACGTAGCTGATGCGTTGCTTGTCACCCATCGTTCTCCTCCGGTCGTTGGTCCCAAGTCTGCCGCAGTTCGCGAGCAATTCATTCCGGCCATTCGAACCTACCCTCCGATGAAGACCGCCGTCAAGGGTCAAGCACCCTCGGTTCATCGGCGTTGATGGTCGCCTGGCAGCATCTCGCCGATGAGGCCCCCGCGAATCTGAATTTTCGTCCGCCGGCCGAGTCGGGAACCGCGACGACCGACTGGGCTGTCGGCTCCTCGATGGCGAGGCGCAGCAGGTCTTCGCACGTGAGGGTGCTGCTTAGGGGATTCGAATCTTGGCAGACGTAGCGGTTGAAGAAAGGAGGCGGTGAAAGCCCGTCACGGCGTGACAATCGATGACAAACGATGCCACCCCGGTCACTGACGCGCGTTCCAACATTGGGAACTTCGCGTTCCAAAGGTCAGCGTTTGACAGGGCGAAAAGCTAACCCCCATAGGGTCAGGAGGTTTCCAACCGGTCCCACGTCCCCGGGATGGGTTGGAAACGCGGTTGGAAACCGGCACGACCGACCTGTCGGGCACAGATTAGGTGGCCCCACAGCGCATAACTACGGTCCGAACCTGTCCGGGAGACAGCGGGAGCCCACTCGGGCGCGCTGAATCCACGTGCAGCTCCTCAATGGGTGGCCAAGGGCGTCTAAGCGGTTCGCTCGAGGGCGAGACCGGCCGCTGATGTGCCGATCCGTCCGGGTGCGAAGACGGCTTCGGTTTGGGGGTTGCGGTGGACCTGCCAGGCCAGCTCTCAAAGCAAGGGGACCGGTTCCTCGTGACAGCGGGTGACCGACGGTATGAAGCCGAAAACGTCGTGGTAGCGATGTCGAGCCACGACAGTCCCTGGGTGCCTCCGTTCGCCCGGGAGCTTAATCCGGGTGTCGGCCAGCTGCATTCCGCCGACTATCGAAACCCCTCCCAGCTTCGGGACGGAGGCGTCCTCGTCGTAGGAGCACACGATTCGGGGGCGGAGATCGCCCTCGACGTGGCGGGTGGGCATCCGACTTGGCTGTCGGGGAGGGACACCGGCCACCTCCCGTTCCTCATCGATGGCATGATCGGGCGGCGCTTCGGGGTGCCTCTGGTGATGTTCATGTTCTATCACGTGCTGACCGTGAGGACACCGATCGGCCGGAAGGTGCGACCGAAGCTCTTCGTCATGCCGGACCTGTGGTCCGGCTCAAGCCCCGAGATCTCGCCGTTGCCGAGGTCGAGCGAGTCCCCATGATTGTGGGCGTGCGAAATGGGTTCCCCGTCTTGGAGGATCAACGGGTCCTCGAGGTGGCCAACGTCATCTGGTGCACGGTGTTCCGTCCGACTTCTCTTG